>PMHC01000225.1 GCA_003156495.1 Acidobacteriaceae bacterium | reverse complement strand
CACGGCTTTCCGCCGCGGCGGATGCCGTAAATCCAATCAAATCAACGTGGCCTTTAGGCCCTGAGGGACGTTTTTCTCCCCCTGGTCCAAAATTCAGAGTTTTTCCGCAACCTGGGCAGCCCGCACTCTTCTATTTTAATGAATTCTCGATCGCGGCGGAAACGACTGCACATTCACAAACCATTCGCGCGCAAATCTACTCCTCGCGGAGCGCGATCAATCCAACGTTGAACTCTTGAAGCTGCGCCGGGCGCCGTGGCGGATATGCAGAACGTCCACCTGTTTCCGCGCTTCCCGTACGCGATAAATCACGCGATAGACAGGAGGTTTGCGGCCGTAGAAAAGTTGCCGCAACTGGCGTGACTCATGCGTAACCGGCCGGCAGGCAGGCGTCTTTTCCAAACGCAAAATTTCGGCTTTGAGTTGCTCGTACCAGCGGCGCGCCGCGGCTGAATTTTCGGCGTCAATCTCGTTGTAAAGCGCGGCCAAATCGCGGCCGGCCCTGACCGTGATGTTAACGAGATAAGCCATGCGCGATCTCGAACTCGCGGAAAAATTCCCGCGCCGGATGGCTTCTTCCCGTCTTCGCGTCCTCCAGCCCCTGGCGAATGCCCTCGCCCTCTTCGGCGCGCGCGGCCACGTCAAGCAGATGCTGATAAGCCTCGGCGTCCTGCACCACGGCGGCGGCGCGGCCGTTCACGGTAAGCACCATGGGCCGCTTGCTCTTCCGCAACTGCTTCATCATCTGGCTGGAGCTGCGGCGGAAGGCCGTCAGTGATTGAATGTCGGTAGCGATGTTCAGCATGAGCCCCTCCCCGGTCGAGCACCTTATTCGGTGCTCTCAGCATAGCGCAATGCCGGTTCAGCGGCCAAAGGTATCGGACGCAGCAATCTCAACGCCGGCTTCGCCAAACTGCGCCTCCATCGCGGCAACCGAGCCATTCAAATCGATGGCGCGGCAGGCATCGCGCACCACGCACGCCTCGAAGCCCAGCCGCCGCGCGTCCAGCGCCGAATAGCCAACGCAAAAATCGTAGGCCAGCCCGGCCAGAAAAACGCGCGTGAATCCGCGCTCACGCAGGTAGCCGGCCAGCCCGGTCGGCGTCGCGCGGTCGTTCTCAAAAAAAGCCGAGTAAGAATCGATCTGCTGCCGGAATCCTTTGCGCACAATAAGCTCTGCCTGCGGCAGATCGAGCGCGGAATGAAACTCGGCGCCCCGGCTGGCTTGCACGCAATGCACGGGCCACAGCGTTTGCGCGCCATAGGCCAACTCGATTGTTTCGTAAGGCTGCCTGCCCGGATGCGAGGCGGCAAATGAAGCATGGCCGATCGGATGCCAGTCCTGCGTGAGCACGATATGCGCAAAGCGCCGCGCCAGGCGCAGAATCGGCGCAACCACTTCGTCGCCCTGCGGCACGGCCAGCGCACCTCCGGGGCAAAAATCATTTTGCACGTCGATGACGAGAAAAACCTCGCGATCGTTGATTGGCATCGAAGCTCCCAGCCCTGGCTTCGATTATGCCAAAAGAACCTCGACGCCGCTTTGGCGCAGCAGCGCGGCAAATTCCGGCGCCAGCGCGGCGTCGGAAACGACAGTGCGCGCCGCCGTCAATGGAGCGACGGAAAACATGCCGTCCCGGCCGAATTTGCTGCGGTCGGTAACGATGATGACGCGGCTGGCGACGGCGATCATCTTCTGTTCCGAACCGACCACCAGCGTGTTGTTATTGCTGAAGCCCTGCGCGGTAATGCCGCCAATGCCCATGATGACGGTATCGGCGTGGATCGCGCCCAGCATTTGCTCGCAAACGGGGCCCAGCATCACGCGCAATCGCGGATCGAAATAACCGCCGGTCAGCGTCAGTTCAATATCGCGCGACGATTCCAGGCTTTCGGCGATGGGCAGCGAGTTCGTAACAATGTGCAGCGACTTGGCGGCCAACTCGCGCGCCACCGCCGCCACCGTCGAGCCGCCGTCGAGTATCACCGTCTGGCCGTCTTCGATCAGCCCGGCGGTCAACCGCGCAATGCGGCTTTTTTCCTCGCTCATGCGCCCGCTTTCGAGCGCGTAATCAAAGCTATGATTCGGCGCTGTCTGCAAGGCGATCGCGCCGCCGTAAACGCGCTTAAGCAGCCCCGCTTGTTCAAGGATGTCGAGATCGCGGCGGACGCTCGATTCCGAAGCGGCGAGTTCGCGGCAGAGCGTCTCCGAGTCGATGAAATCCCGGCTCTCGAAAATCTGGCGAATTTTCAGTTGCCGTTCAGCAGCCTTCATCGTCTCTCCGCGTTACGCGTCGCGTTTTTGCTGCTTTCTTGTTCATCGACCCCTTGTTTTTACTTGGCCGCGATCGCCGCCATCACCGCGGTGGTAACCGCTTTGACCAGCAGTTCCAGATCGGCGCTCGATAGCCTGCCCGCAGCGGCACCGTCGCTCAGTCCCGGCTTCAGAGCGATGGAACCGGGCGACTCAAGATCGGAAAACTGGCCCTCTTTTATGCGCGAAGTGTCGAAGCGCACGTCAGGCAGGCCCAGCTTTTTCTTCGTGACCAGCAGGTCTGCGCCCTTCTGTTCGGAGATGAATGAAAGCGGCGCGCCCAACTGCACCGCGTTCATCAGCGTCCAGCAATAGGTGTCGAGCACCTCGGCGTACCACTCGGCGTGCGTTACCGTGTCGGCCCAGCAAACAATGCCGTGATTCGACAAAAGCACCGTGTTGTGTTCCTTCACGTAAGGCAAAACCGTTTCGGCGAAGGCTTGCGTACCAGGAGTTTCATATGGCGAAATCGCCACTTTGCCCACAAAAATTTCGTACTCCGGAATCACCAGATTGGGCGGGACGCGGCCAGTGATGGCATAAGCGGTGGCATGCGGCGGATGGCAGTGAACCACCGACTTGGCTTCCGGCACCGATTTGTAAATCTCCAGGTGCATCAGCACTTCGCTGGTGCGCGGCCGGCTGCCGGCAATCTGGTTGCCTTCAAGATCGACCAGGCAGATGTCCTCCGGCGTCAAATCGTATTTGCTCATCAGCGTGGGCGTACACAAAACTTCGTTGGGCCCGATGCGGTAAGAAATATTGCCGCCGTTGCCATCGACGAACTGGCGCAGCCACAGCTTGCGACCCACGCCGCAGATCTCTTTCTTGATGGCCTCGGCCTCGGGCGAAGTATAGAGCTGACGATTGGGCGCTTGGCCGGCAGAAAACTCGCGAGACGCAGCGGCATTGTTGCCCGCAACCGATTCGATACTCTTTGTTTCGTTTTTCACGACTTGACCTCGGATGAACCCTCTATTGTTATTCTGCAACATCGACCGCGTCGGCGATGAACGCCACGTAAGCATCAAATGCCCCCGACTGGCCGATGCGCTCCACCCGCCCCCGCGCCAAAACCCGCTCTGGAGCAGGCGAATCCTAGCGGCATATCAAGCAACCGCTGCTTGAATGAGGTGCTGCCGATGTTGGGTATGAGAGCCCTTATTTGAACGTTTTTGATCGAAGTTGAATTTTACGTTAGGTTATCAAGCAGAGTCAATCGTAAATTTTGTCGCATTTTAATGTATGAAGACGACAATCCCGCAAAGATCAATCGCTTTCTTCAACGCAAGCCCGCTTCCATTCCCGTCGCGCTCGATCCGGGAACATCCTACTTCGAACTGAGCCGCAAGCTGAATAACAATGGACGGCCTCTGCTGCTCGTCATCGATCAGCGCGAGCATATTCGTTTTTACAAGGACGGCTTCGAGATCGACGACCAGACACGACGCGAATTACATAGCCAAATCAATGCTCTTCTTGCCGCGCGGTAATTGGCCTCTCAACCGAGAGATGTTTGCCCCTGAAGCGAAGGCACGGCCAGAAGCAGCAGAAAAAGCAAGCTCGTCCACAGAATCCAGCGTTTCCTCTACCAGAGAATTAGTGACCGGCGCCAAGGTGTTGTACCTATGTAGCGCTCTATCGCCATGAAGTAAGTAAAAAGCTGCCGGAGAAACTATCTTGGCGATAGTCATCCGATCATGGCATTCTCGAATTTAGTTTGATCATCTCGCCATCCACGGCAAACCTGCCGTATCCGTGATGGTGAATGGTCTTTGGATTTTTCTGTGACGGATTGCGCCAGGCTTTAAGAACTTCCAAAACAAAAAGATTGAATTTGTTGACGAGATGGGTATCGACTACCTTGCATTCGAGGTTGGCGAAGCATTCGGCAACCAAAGGTGGCGCCACACATTTCGCTGGCGCCTGCGTCAGGCCGAATTTCTTGAACTTATCGACATCGCGCCCCGAGCAATTACCGATTCCTACAACGATTTGCGCCAATTCGAGCGCGGGGATGGCGATTACGCATTCCTTCGTCGCCCGCAACGCGGCAAAGCTGTAATCGGCGTTGCTAACAACGCAGGCCACCAGCGGCGGTTCAAACTCGACCATCATATGCCACGACATCGCCATGACGTTGGCGCGCCCCTTGTAGGCAGTCGTCAGCAGAACCACCGGACCGGGTTCGAGCAGTTGGTAGACCTTTGATAGAGGCAGATCTTTCATCGCATCTGTTACTCCTGAAAATAGCTGACGGCTTGCCAGGACCGGCTCATATCATACTCTTTGTGTAACAAATCCCTTCCCCGCTTCTCCGTCATCTTACTTCTCGATGTCGATCTCAGGATACATTCGCCTCACCGCGGCTACCACCGTGGCGTGCTCGGGCTTTCCACTGGACCGGGCCAATGCATCGCGAGCATGTGCCGCATCCTCGATTGGATAGCGACGGGTTTCAGGAAGCACGAAATCGCCCTTAGGAAGGTTCTTCCGTCTCGCATAGGTAAGTTTCGCCATATTGGTTCCTCCAACCTTCCAAGCGGGCTACAGGGGAAGTCCTGGGCGAATGACATGCACCGCTTCTACTTTTTTACTTGTTCTTACTTCCGTTTTGTTGGGCTCAGACGTCGCGGTATCGAGTTGCTCGGATTGCTTCAGCGCTTCTCGAGAGAGTTCGTTAGCATGTTGGCTAAGTTCGTGCGCGCTTCGATGATCTGCCTTGCCATGGGCAACTGCTGCGGCGGCGTGGGCGTGAGATGCCAGATTGTGTAGTTCTGCGGCCTGACCGTGCGAACTCTGAGGCATGGTTATACTCCTTTGCCTGTTCGATGCAAACCGTCAGGTAGCGATCCAGATTTAATTTACCGCTTTAAACGGAAGCGAGCGCCACTCTGGCTCTGGAGAATTTGGTGCGGCTATCAATGCCAGTTCGGCATCAACTGGTCCAATGTCCAAAATTGACCAGATCATATTGTCAGGTGAGCCGTACATTTCATGTAGGTTATTACTTTCCCACGCGAAAAGCTCCCATGCCGCCACGCATCGGTTGAAACTCGTGCATTCTGTGTTAGCAGGCCGGAAGGATAGAGTGCTGGGTTGGGAGTCGTAGAGTAACTTTTCCCCTGTATTACTGCCTGCAATTGATCTAAGCGTTTCTGGCGGGACAAAAATGAATTTGTCTCTCTATTCATGAAACGCGAAATGAGTATGTTCGCTAACGCGGCGGGGCGTCTTACCACTCTTCAATCGCTGAAGAGTTGAGGCAGTCCGAGTTGAACCAACGCCCGCAAACAGCCTTATGTATTTGCCATCGAGCTCGATTACGCACGGAGGATAAACGCATGCATTCCAGTTATTCGAAATCAGTAAGCCACATCCTAGCCTTGGCACTTATTGGGATGGTTCCCATTGCCTTGGTAGCCCAGGATGTAGCCAAACCTGATGTAAAAACATACGCGAGAAACACCGCGTCTAACAATGCCGCTTCCAAATGGGACATCTTTGTTGGTTTCAGTTATCTGTCTCCAAATGTCGCATCTGACGGGTTTGACAACTTTGACAGTACGAGCATTCGATACGGCGCCATCGGCAGCGTTTCGCGTTACTTCAACAAGTACGCGGGCGTGCAGTTCGAGGGCGACTATCACAACGACGATAACGAAGGCCACCCGACGAGCACCGATTTTGAGGGTGGCTCGGGCGGCTTGATCCTGCGGTACCCTACCGCCAATTTCACGCCATTTGTCCATGCCCTGGTTGGTGGTGAAAGTGCGGGCAGTTATTACTATCAGAATCAGTGGGGCGTAGTAGCTACGGGTGGTGGCGGCTTGGACTATAACACCCCATTGTTCAACCACCATCTGGCCATTCGCCTGTTTCAGGCGGATTATCAGTTCAACCACCAAGATAATATTGCCAATTTCAACATGCTTCGCTTGAGCGCTGGTGCGGTATATCGTATCGGTTCCTTTGTGCCGCCTGTGCCGGTAACCCTGGCCTGCGCCGTCAACCCTGAGTCGATCTTTCCCGGCGACCCGGTCACAGTAACTGCAACCGCCTCCAACCTGAACCCGAAGCAACATGCGGTTTACTCCTGGTCGGGAGAGGGCGTGACGGGTGATGGAACAACGGCAACAGTGGCAACTGCGACGCTTGCGCCCGGTACCCACACGGTAAGCGGCAAGGTAAGTGAAGGTAAGGGCGATAAGGTCGGCCTCAAGCCGGGCGAAGTTGCGAATTGTTTAGCCAGCTTCACCATAAAGCCATTTGAGCCGCCAACAATTAGTTGCTCGACTAATCCCAGCACCATTCAACCAAATGAAAGCAGCGCGGTAACGGCCAGTGGTGTAAGCCCACAGAACAGGCCGCTAAGCTATACCTACTCGGCCCAGTCTGGCACGATCAACGGCAACGGTGCAACGGCAACTTATTCCTCGGTGGGCGCTTCGGCAGGGCCTGTGGAAGTTACTTGCAACGTGGCTGACGACAAGGGTAACTCCGCGACGGCTGCTACCACCGTAACAATCGCTACTCCGCCTGTCGAACGCTCTCCCGAGCAGGTAAGGCTTGAAGCTCGGCTGGCATTGCACAGCGTATTCTTCCCCACCGCACAGCCTAGGGCGGCACATCCCGAGGGTGGTCTACTCGAAAGCCAGCAACAGACTCTGAAAACTCTTGCAGAGGATTTCAAGGTCTATCTGACAATCAAACCGGAAGCCCATCTTATTCTTACCGGCCATGCTGATGTGCGTGGAACGCAAGAGTACAACCAGGCGCTCACTGAACGTCGCGTCAATCGCGCAAAGCAATTCCTGACGGAACAGGGCATTGCTGAAAGCGCCATCGAGACGCGAGCCGTGGGCGAAGAGCAGGAACTAAGTCAAGATGAGGTCAAAGATCTCATTCAGAGCAATCCTGATCTTACTGACAGCGAACGGCAAAAAATTCTGCATGATCTAACGACGATCGTTCTAGCGCAAAATCGTCGCGTGGATATTACGCTGACTACGACCGGGCAACAATCTGTAAGGCTATATCCATTCAATGCCGAGGATTCAATCACTCTTCTGAACGAGAAGGCCACGGCATCCAAGAGGCACACACATAACAGCACCAAGCACGTTCACGCCAAGAAATAACCGCTCCAACTGGCGAAGCAGACAATTCGGCCTGCTTCGCCAGAAACAACCGGTGACATCTCCGAAACGAATGCTCCGCGCATGAATGGGCCAACGCCAGAACATGCGCCAAACAAAAAAGCCTTCTGAAGAAATTCTTCGGAAGGCTTCATTATTTTTTTGTCTTCTTTTATTTAAATGGTGCGCCCGGAGAGANNAGCTGAGCTACGGGCGCACATCTGAGGGCTTTCTGGAACCAAGCCCGTCGAACGAACCATATTCAGAGTATCAAGGTTGGCGCGGCGGCGCAATATGCAGATTCAGGCCGCTGCCTGCGCGGCTGTCTGTTCTTCAATCGCATCCAGGCCGGCCTCGTGCAGCAGCTTCAAAACCGCCGCGGCATTCAGCCTCGTGGCGTCGTACTCCACCCGCAACTTGCGGGCCTCGCGGTCAAAGCGCAATTGCCGGATTCCGTAGACATCGTGCGCGTGAGCCAGCGCCCGCGCCGTTTGCTCGGTGGGCGGCGCCGTGTAGCGATAGACAATCTCCACCGTCGTCATGGATACAGAATAGCAAGCTCCGGCCCCGGCCGGTGACCTGCACTGATTGAAAACCGCACGCGCGCTACAAACTTTTCAGGTAAGCGGCAATCTCCGGGCTGGTCCACGCCTGCGCGCCCACAAACTTGCGCCGGATCACGCCCTGCCGGTCGATCACGTAGCTTTCCGGCCACATATCGCTATGGAAGAGCTTAGCCGCCGACTGCGCCGGGTCGCGCACCGTAATCAAATCGACGCGGTGGCTGGCGATAAACTTCGCATAGGCTTGCGCGTCCTCGTCTACGCTGACAGCCACAATCGCCAGATCCGGCTGCCTGTGGTGCAAATCGAGCAGCGAGGGCATCTCGGCCACGCAGGGCATGCACCAGGTCGCCCAAAAATTCAGCAGAACCACGTGGCCGCGGTAGTTGGCCAAGTGGACCGTCGAGCGGCCGTCGGTGACGGTAAAATCGGGCGCGGCCTTGCCGGTTTGCGCCGGATGCGCCCCGCGATTGCAGCCGGCGACGAAGGCCAGCGGCAGCAGAAAAATTCCGATCAGGCGACGAGAAAACCGCACTTCCCTATAATACGGAGCGGAAGCCCGTAGCGAAAAACGAAGTCGCACGCGCGTTGGCATCATCAAGGGAGAGGCGCAATGACGAACGAACAATCCGGCAACAGCGAACACACTCCGGTTTTAGGCCTGGCCGCTGCGGACGAGCCTGCCGCCCCGGCCAAAGACTGGCGCGCGTGGGCCGGCAAAACCGCCACCGGAACCGTCTTCGATCAGCCCGAGCCCGAGCCGTTAATCGAGCTTTCGGTGATCGTGCCGGCGCGCAATGAGGCGGCCTGCCTGGGCGAGTGCCTCGCCTCGCTCATCGCCCAGTCGGAAGAAGTTTTCGCGCTGGGCCGCGACTGGGAGCTGATCGTCGTCGATGACGGTTCCACCGACAGCACTGCCGAAATCGCTCGCGGCTTTGCCGGCGTCACGGTAATCTCCGCGGCCAAGCTCGAGCCCGGCTGGACGGGCAAAAACAACGCCGCCTGGACCGCCGCGAAAGCCGCCCGTGGCCGCTGGCTGCTCTTCACCGATGCCGACACCATCCACGAGCCGGGCAATCTGCGCCGCGCCATCCACGAGGCCGAGCACCACAGCGCCGGCCTGCTCAGCTATTCGCCGCGCCAGCTCGTCGCCGGCTTTTGGCAGCGCGCGCTCATGCCGCTGGTTTTCAGTGAACTCACGCTCGCCTATCCGCCGGCCAAAGTTTCCGATCCGGCAACGCGCACCGCGGCGGCTAACGGGCAATTTCTGCTCGTCGAGCGCGAAGCCTACCGCCGGCTAGGCGGCCACGTCAGCGTCGCCAGTTGCGTGCTTGAAGATGTCGAGCTGGCGGTGCTGGCCAAGCGGCGCAAAATCGGCCTGCGCTTTCGCTATGCCGACGACGCACTCAGCGCCCGCATGTATCGCACCACCGGCGCCATGATCGAAGGCTGGACGAAAAATCTCAAGCTGCTCTTCGACAACGCGCTGATTCTGGCCGCCTGGCGCGCGATCGATATTTTTTTGCTCTTCGTGCTGCCCATCGTCACCGTCGTTTTGTGGAACGCGCGACTGCCCTCCCGCTCGCTCGCCTGGCTAGGCGCCGGCTGGCTGTTCGCCCTCATCTGGCTGCGCTCGCTCTTTCGCTTTTACGCGCGCGTGGCCAAATCGAATTTCTCTTTCGGCAATTGCCTCATCGCGCCGCTCGGCCTGCCGCTCTTCGTGGCGCTGCTTTTTCGCAGTTGGTTTCAGCATAAGATTCTCAAGCGCATCGCGTGGAAGGGCAGAAGCTATGGTTGCTGATGCGGCCTCGGCTTTGGGATTGGCCGTGCGAGGAAATTTCCCGCATCTTGTGAAGCCTCGCGGCCCTTCGCGCATCTGTTTTATTAGAGGGTCGGCATGATCTTTTTAACGCGGCGGGCGGGCTTTTCCGCTTCCCACTATTACTGGAACGAAGCCTGGAGCGAAGAGAAAAATCGCCGTGTCTTCGGTCGCTGCGCCAACCGTAACGGGCACGGCCACAACTACACGCTTGAGGTCACTCTGGCTGGCGAGCCCGACCCGCAAACCGGCTTTGTCGTCGATCTCAAATGGCTCAAAGACGTAATCGAGCGCGAGATTCTCGCCGCCTGGGACCACAAGCACCTGAACCTCGACACACCCGATTTCGCCCACGCCATTCCCACTACGGAAAACATCGCCATCGCCGCCTGGAATCGTCTCGAACCAACCATCACGGCGGCCGGCCGTGCGCGGCTCAGCAAAGTTCGCGTTTACGAAACGCCGGAAATCTTCGCCGAATTCCGGGGGCAACAATGATCGCCGCCTTCGGCCGCCGCTACATCTTCAGCGCCAGCCACCGGCTCGACGCTCCGGCGCTCGACGCCGACCAAAACCGCGCCGCCTACGGCAAGTGCAACAACGCGCACGGACACGGGCACAACTATTTTCTTCAGGTAATGGTGGCCGGCCCGGTCAACGAGGAAACCGGAATGGTCGTCGATATGGCGGCCCTGGATGAAACCGTTCGCCGGCTGGTTCTGGATCGCTTCGACCAGGCCAACCTGAATTTCGATCCGCTATTTGCCGATTGCGTCCCCACGACGGAAAATCTATGTAGAGAAATTTTTTCCCTGCTCCAAAATGCTTTGCCGGCCGGCGTGCTCGATCAGCTTCGGGTAGAAGAGACGGAGAACAATTTTTTTGAGTGCCTTCGGGAGGTTGACTAGAATGGCGCATCCGATTATCGTCGCCAAGTCCGTACAGCGCGCGGTTGAAGCCGAAGACGGCCTCGGCGGCTACAGCACGCAGGAGATCTACCGCGAAATTCTCAACCGTCTGGGCGAAGACCCCGACCGCGAGGGTTTGCGCGCCACCCCCGAGCGGGTCAAAAAATCCATGGCCTTTCTCACCAAAGGTTATGACCAGGACCCGATCCAGATTTTGCGCGGCGCCATGTTCAGCGTCGACTACGACGAGATGGTCATCGTCAAAGACATCGAAGTCTTCTCGCTTTGCGAGCACCACATGCTGCCCTTTTTCGGCAAAGTACACGTGGCTTATATACCCAACGGCAAAGTCATCGGGCTGAGCAAGATTCCCCGTCTGGTCGAGG
>PMHC01000060.1:1914-4368 GCA_003156495.1 Acidobacteriaceae bacterium | reverse complement strand
TGGGAAAGCACGAACTCAATGGAACTTCTTTATCCGGTCATAGACCTGGCGAACAGTGGGCCGGTGCGATCCTGTCGGCAAACCGGGAGTAGGTAAGGGAATTTATGCGGCGCGAGGAGTGAGCTTGATGCCGAGAGCTCTCATAACGCCGAGGAGCGTGGAGAGCCGGGGATCGCCCGTTGGAGAAAGCGCCTTGTAAAGGGCTTCGCGCGTGACTCCGGCCTGGCTGGCCAGTTGCGTCATTCCAATCGCGCGCGCAATGTCGCCGAGGGCCGCCGCGATGAGCGCCGGGTCACCGTCGTCGAACGCCGCCTCAAGATACGCGGCAATGGATTCGGAGCTGTCGAGATATTCCGCCGGATCCCACCGCGTCGTTTTAAGAGCCACTTTGAGCCTCCTTGGCGAGCTTTTTGGCTTTGGCAATGTCCGCCTGCTGCGTTTTCTTGGTGCCCCCAACGAGAAGAAGAAGCACTATCGAACTTCCGATCCGGCGAAAATAGACCCTGTACCCCGGTCCGTAATTGATGCGCAACTCACTGACGCCTTCACCGACCGGTTTCACGTCTCCAAAATTTCCCAGCGAGAGACGGCGAATACGAATCAGGATGCGAGATCGGGCCTGTTCGTCACGGAGTTTACGCAGCCAACCCGCGAAGATTTCGGTCTGGCGGACCTCAATCATCTGTCAACTATAGTTCACGCATAGATTTTCTTCAAGTCGTTAGTTTGTACGTTGCGGTTCATGAAAATGTCGCCAGACGCTCTCGGCGGTTTTGCGCTGCACGACGGCGGCGAGCGACTCGACGGTGGCTTGCTCCACCTCGCGCAAGCTGCCGAAATGCGTAATCAATCGCTGGCGGGTCTGCGCGCCGACGCCGGCAATCGCCAGCAATTCCGAGTCGCGGTCGCGCATGGCGCGGCGCTGGCGATGGTAGCCGATGGCGAAGCGGTGGCTCTCGTCGCGAATCAGTTGCACCAGATGCAGCACCGGCGAGCGGCGATCCAAAACGACCGGCTCGTCCTCGCTGCCGAGCAAGTAAATGATCTCTTCTTTTTTGGCGATCGAGGCCAGCGGCTGGGTGGCGAGGCCAAGCGATTCCAACGCGTCGGCGGCGGCATGAAGCTGCCCCAGCCCGCCATCAACCAGCACCAGCGAGGGCAGCTCGCGCTTTTCATCAAGCATGCGTTTATAGCGGCGATAAACCACCTCGTGCATCGAAGCGAAATCGTCCACGCCGGTAACGGTTTTGATCTTGAATTTGCGGTAAGCCGACTTGTTCATCTGGCCCGCTTCCCAAACCACCAGCGAGGCAACCGTCTCGGTGCCCTGAATGTGCGAGATGTCGAAGCACTCAATGCGGCAGGGCAGCTCGGCGAGTTGCAGCGCCTCTGCCAATGCCTCTTGAATGGCCTTGCGCGAGGGCTCCAGCACCCTGAAGCGCTGCGTGTAGGACTGGTGTGCATTCTGCCCGGCCAAATCGACCAGCGAGCGTTTCTCGCCCCTCTGCGGCACGGCGATCTCGACCTTGCGCCCGGCCCGCTCGCCCAGCAGCGCGGCCAGCGCCTCGCGGTCGTCAAAGTCGGCCGG
Source organism: Acidobacteriaceae bacterium (assembly GCA_003156495.1). GTDB lineage: Bacteria > Acidobacteriota > Terriglobia > Terriglobales > Acidobacteriaceae > Telmatobacter. Next base: position 2,780 of record PMHC01000060.1, on the reverse strand, counting down.
CACCAGAATCGAGCGCGGAACATACTGCTGATCGATATAAAGCTGCTTAAGCAAGGCGGAAAAAAGCGTGCCGGGACGAAAATCTGGAGCGGAGTTCATCTTCTCCGCAAAGGCTTCATCCTGATCCCTGTTCCCTGGTCCTTGTTTTCTGCCCACTGTTCGCTGTCCACTGTTCACTGTCCACTGTTCACTGTCTTCCATCAGTCTCGGCAGATCCTCCCAGAAGAACTCGCGCCGGTCGACGATCTTACCGTTGCGCATGTGGAAGAGGTTGACGGCCAGCGCGCCGTCCTCGAAGTAGTAGCCGAAAACGTCGGCGTCGTCGTCGAGCTCTGCGGTGGCGATGCGCTGCTTTTCTTCAAGCTGATGAACGGTCGAAATCTGGTCGCGAAGATGCGCGGCGGCCTCAAAGCGCTCCTCGGCTGCGGCGGCCGTCATGCGTTCGGTGAGCGCGCGTTCCAGCTCGGCGTGGCGCCCCTCCAGAAAAAGTTGCGCATCGCGCACAGCCTCGCCGTAAATCTCCGGCGTGGTAAAGCCCTCGACGCAAGGGCCCAGGCAGCGATGAATGTAGTACTGCAAACAGGCGCGCGGATGGTAGCGCTCCAGATCGACCTTGCAACTGGGCACGAGAAAGCTGCGGTGGATCAGCTCCACCACGCGGTAGGCAAGATTGCCGGGAAAGTACGGACCGTAGTAAGCCGCGCCGTCTTTGCGCACGCGGCGTGTGACAAAAACCTTCGGGTAACGATCGGCCATGGTCAGCTTCACGTAAGGGTAGGTTTTGTCGTCGCGCAGCAAAATGTTAAAGCGCGGCCGGCGTTGCTTGATCAGGTTGTTTTCGAGCGCCAGCGCCTCGTGCTCGTTGG
>PMHC01000060.1:189-1861 GCA_003156495.1 Acidobacteriaceae bacterium | reverse complement strand
CCTCGGCGTTTTTGTAGAGATAGACGCCGGGCTGTTTGGGCAGAGCGCGAATTTTCTCGTAAAGATCCATCGCGTAGGCCATCGCGCAAGTGGGGCCGCGCGCAAAGCCACTCCTAGAATAGCGGCACGGCACGGCGAATAGCGGCAATGGCACGGCTGCCGGGCGAAAAGTCTCTTCCGCGGCCGCTTCAATTTGAACCATTGCGGGTGCCCCAAATCTCGATTTTGAGATCTGGAAACCACAAAAGCTAAAGGCGGAATAATCCGCAAAATACCGTGCACTTCTTACCGACCAGGTAAAAAATACACAGCTCATTCAGAATGCATCTTGTCGAAAATCCATTGCAACACTAACGATCTAAACCGTTTACGAATTATCCGCAAAGTGGTCCGCCAACTGCATTCTAAAAGAGATAAGAGACATGACCATTCGCCGGCTGTGACGCTGCAGCAAGACCCAGCAGTCGACGGAGAACGAGGAGAAAAACCATGCGAGAATTCAGATTTGCGTTAACGGTCGCGGCGCTCGTAGCGTTTGGCGTAACGGGGTGCGCAACCAAGAAATATGTGCACTCGCAGACTCAGCCGCTGATCGATCGCACCGGCCAGTTGGACCAGAAGACGGCGGAAAACAACCGCGCGATTCACGACGTGGACGCGCGCGCGCAGGCTGGCATCGGCAAGGCGCAAAGCTCGGCCGACGATGCCAACCACAACGCGCAAACCGCCGCACAGGCCGCCAACGCGGCCAACGATGCGGCTAGCGGAGCGGCACATCGCGCCGACACGCTGGAAAGCCTGGTGAAGGGGCTGGACAACTACCGGCAGTCGGCGGCGGTTTCAGTCACCTTCGGCTTTGACAAAGCCGTGCTCACCCGCGAAGACAAAGAGCAGTTGGACGGCTTTGCCGCGCAGCTTGGCTCGGCGAAAAATTACATTCTTGAAGTAACCGGCGGAACCGACGCGGCCGGCGCCGCGCAGTACAACTACGATCTGAGCCAGCGCCGTGCCGACGCGGTGGTGCAGTATCTGGCCGCCAAATACGGCATCGCTCCGCGCCGCTTTTATCTGATCGGAATCGGCAAAGACCACTTTGTGGCCGACAACAAGACCGCCGCCGGACGCAAGGCAAACCGGCGCGTTGAGGTGCGTCTGCTCACCAATCAAAGCGGCGAGCCGGCCAGCCAGTCCGCGGCCAATTAAGAGTCCCCATGCGCGAAAGCGCAATCTGCGTAAAACAAAAGGGCAGAATCCAGCAAGTGGATTCTGCCCTTTTGCTGTATCGATTACGGAGTGAATTTCTCTCGGTTTGAAGCAGCTTTGAAGGGGCACGACTTTACTCGCCGTGGCGAGAGGAAAAATGCCGCCGGAGCAGCAAAAAGTGTCAGGGCACGACTTGAGTCGTGCCGCTAAAGCGCCCATAAATCGCGGGCTTTACAGGCTGCGGAAAAACTCTTATTCCGGAAAAGCNNGCCGTAAACTCAATCAAATCAAAGTGGCCTTTAGGCCCAGAGGGACGGCTTACAAGCGTCGAACTCGGCCTAGCCCTTCGCGGCGGCAAGCTGCAAAACATGTTCGGCGCGGACTTCATTCGCCGTAAACAAACGCAGAAACGGCGCGCCCTGCGCGGCAGCCTCGACGGCGGGCCTTCCGTTGGCCTCTTCGCGCTCCA
>PMHC01000060.1:0-121 GCA_003156495.1 Acidobacteriaceae bacterium | reverse complement strand
AAGCCCTCGATGCGGCGACCGGTGCCGTGCGTCTTTTCCGCCTTGCGCACCAGGAATCCGTGCAGCAGCGGCGCGCCGGCGTGCGATTGCGCGCGCCATGCGCTGGCCGTGGCCACGTTCG
>PMHC01000331.1 GCA_003156495.1 Acidobacteriaceae bacterium | reverse complement strand
CGCGCGCCTGCGTGGAGTGCAGATTGCCCGTCGGTTCGTCGGCCAATAGCAGTGCCGGCGCATGCACTACGGCGCGCGCAATGCCCACCAGTTGTTGCTGCCCGCCGGAAAGCTGGCTGGGATAAAGATCTTTTTTGGCCACGATTCTGAAGCGGTCGAGAATGTCGGCCACCATTCCCTGGCGCTCTTTGGCCGGCAGGTTTTTGTAGCTGAGCGGCAGATCGATATTTTCAGCGACCGTCAGATCGTCAAGCAGGTGATAGCTCTGGAAGACCATTCCCGTGCGCTGGCGGGCCAACTCGGCGCGCTGCTTGCGGTTGAGCGTGTGCACGGCCGTTCCCTCAAACCAGTATTCGCCGAGCCAGCCGTCGTCGAGCAGGGCGAGCACATTCAGCAGAGACGATTTGCCCGCGCCCGACGGGCCCATGACGGTGAGGAATTCTCCTTCGCGAATCGTTAGTGCAATGCGTCGCAGCACCCAGGTTTCCGTGTGTCCGTTTTTGTAGCTTCGTTCTACGTTTTTCAATTCGATCATGATGACAAACAGCTCCAATCTTTCAGCCGGGGATTTTCGGTCAGGTTATTCGGCGCGTAGCGCCTGCATGGGATCAATGGATGCGGCGCGGCGCGCGGGAATGACGGATGCCGCCAACGCTAGAACAAGAATGACAAAAGCCGCCAGCGCCAGAACAAGCGGATCAAGAGGATCGACCTGGAAAAGCAGCGAGCGCAACAGGCGCGTAGCGAAATAAGCTCCTACCGCTCCGATGCCGCAACCGATCAAGCCCAACTTTGCGCCCGAAACCAGAATTATTCGTATTACGCTCGCGCGTTGCTCTCCGAGCGCAAGGCGAATCGCCATTTCTTGCGTGCGCAGCGCGGCGGAAAAAGCGATGACGCTATAGATGCCCAACAGCGCCAGCAGCATGGCCGCCACGGCAAAGCAGGAGATGAGCACGGTGTTGAATCGGCGCGAAGCCTGGCCCTCTTCGACCACGTGCTCCATCGATTCCATGTGCGTCAGCGGCAGCCGCGGATCGATGGCGTGGACCGTCGAGCGCAAAGCGCTCATCATCTGCTCGGGAGGCAACTGCGTGCGCAGCACAATCGAGCCGCCTTGGCCATTCAGCATGTCGGGAGGAGCTAGCGCGCCATAGGAAATTGCATTCTGTGCGGCGGGCTGGTAGATCTGCTCCCGCGTCGGTGCATCGGCGGACTCCTGCTTGATGTCGCCGATCACGCCCACGACCGTCATCCAGGGCGAAGGCGTTTCCGCCAAGCCCCAGCGCAGGCGCTTGCCGATGGGGTCTTGGCCGGGCCAATAATGTTGCGCCAGGCTTTGGTTGACGATCACCACCAGCGGCGCGCCCGCTTGGTCGGCTTCGGTAAAATCGCGGCCGCGCAGCAGCGGAATTCCCGCCGCGCGGAAGTAATTTCCTATCACTTGAGAAGCCCAGGAAAGATTGGGGGCGGCGCCCTTGGGCGAAACGTAACCCTCCGCGACAAAACCATTGCCGTCTTGGATTCCCGCGGCGGGCAACTGCGAGGTGACGCCCACGGCGGTCACTCCGGGTAACTGCTCCAGCCTGCGCCGGAGCGCGCCGTTGAATCCGTCGATCGCGGCTTGCGTCGAGTATTGCTGCTCGGGTAAGTTATAGCTCGCGGTTAAAGTATGATCGGTGCGAAAACCGAGATCGACCGAGCGGAGTTTTTCAAAGCTGCGCAGCAAAAGGCCGGAGGCCGTGAGTAACATCAGCGCCACGGCCAGTTCCGTAACGACTAACGCCGAGCGCAAGCGAGCATGGCCGCCGCCGGCCGAGCTCGTGCGCCCGCCTTCCTTCAACGCGTCATTGACGTCGGCGCGCGCGGCGGTGAAAGCGGGAATCAGCCCGCAGAGCAGGCCGGTCAATATCGCTAGCAGCAGAGCGAAGGCGGCGACTTTCCAGTCGAGACCGATGGCGCTTACGCGCGGCAGAGTTTCCGGCAAAAAGCTCAACCCCGCGCGCAATGCAACCGATGCCAACCCCAATCCCAGCAATCCGCCGGCCACGCTGAGCAGCATCGTCTCTATCAATGTCTGGCGCAGAACCGCGGCTCCGCTGGCGCCCAGCGCCATGCGCACGGCGATTTCGCGGTGGCGGCGAATCACGCGCACCAGCAGCAATCCGGCAAGATTGGCGCAAGCAATGAACAGCACTACGGCGACGGCAAGAAAGAGCGTGCGTACCAGCGGCCGGGCTCTCTTCGTCGTGGATTCCTGCAAGGAATGAACGAGCGGATGAATGCGTATGCTGGACATGAATGCGGGAAAGTTGCGCATGATCCCTTGCGCCACGCCGGCGGCATCCTGCTGCGCTTGCGCGGATGTAATGCCCGGCTTCAGCCGTCCGACTATTGAAGAATTCCAGCTTCCCGCGCCCTGCACCAGTTCACTCTGCGTGAAGCTGACGGGAACCCAAAGCTCGCTGCGGTTCAACTGGCCCGGAAGCAGCGGAAATTCGAACTCGCGCGGCATGACACCGATGATTTCGTAAGGCTTGCGGTCGAGCAGAATCTTCTGGCCGAGAATATGCGCGTCGCCGTGGAAGCGGCTGTGCCACATCTGGTAGCTGATGACGGTCACCTGCTGGTGGCCCTCGTCTTCCTGCCGCGTAAAAGCCCGCCCCAGCAGCGGAGAAACGCCCAGCGTGGGAAAGACGCTGGCGGTGAGACGCGCGGCGTTGATTTGCGCCGGATCACCCATTCCGGAAAGTTCATAACTGCTCGATTGGTAGCCACCGAGAGATGAGAAACTGTGCATCTCGCGCGCATAGATGCCAATCTCCGGCGCGGTCTCTCCAAATTCAGCGTCCGCGCCGAGCCCCGCAACCTCCAGGGCATCGGCGAGCGTCACCAGCCTGCCAGGATCGGCGAAGGGCAAGGGGCGCAGCAGAACGCCTTCCACGATCGAAAAGATGGCGGTTGTAGAGCCGATGCCGAAGGCCAGCGTCAACACGGCGGTCAGCGTGAAGCCTGGCGATTTGCGCAATTGGCGCAATGCGTAACGAAGGTCGAGCCATAAATGATTCATCGCGGAGTTTCTCCTTTGCTGTCATCGGCGGTTCACTTATTCGCTTCTGAGCGCCTGCATGGGATCGATGGATGCCGCGCGACGCGCCGGCAGCCATGCCGCGACCAGCGCGGTCAGAATCAGGACCAGCGCGACCGCAATAAAGTTGGCGGCGTCATGCGCCGCGACGCCGAACAGATATGTGCGCGCGAGCTTGACCGCGAACCAGGCGATGGCGCTGCCGGCGACCAGACCGATGCCGATCAGAATCGCGGCCCGGCGCAGAACGAGTTTAAGAATGCCGGCCTGCGGCGCGCCAAGCGCGATGCGCAGGCCGATTTCGCGCGTGCGCTGCGCCACGGCGAAGGAAAGCAAGCCGTAGAGTCCGACGGCGGCGATCGCCAACGCCAGCGCGGCGAAACCTTCGAGCAGGTGCGCAATCAGCGTCTGGCTGCCGAAGGAATCTTCCACGGCTTCGTGGATGGTTTCCACGTCGATCGTCGTCGCATCGGGCGCAACTTCGTGCAGTGCTTTGTCGAATTGCGCGCGCAGCACATCGGCCGGAACCGCGGCGCGAATGGCGACTTGAATAAATGCCTGAGCGATTCCGTAAAGCGGCGTGCCCGGTTCAATCTGCGCCAGGCAAAAGTAAATTTCCGGCTTGGTTGGCGCGGTGACCTTCGCCTGCTTCATGTCGCCAATGACGCCGACGATGCGGATTTCGTGAAAGCGTCCGGTTTTGCCCATGGAAAGCACGTGACCGATGGCGTCCTGGTTGGGAAGGTATTTATTGACGAAGGCTTGATTGACGACGGCAACCGGCGGCGCAGCGGGCGAATCGTCTTCGGTAAAGAAGCGGCCACGAAGCATGGGAACACCGAGCGCGTCGACCAGTCCGGCCGACGCCAGCCGGCCGTCGGCTTGCGGCTGCTGTTTGAAGGGAACATCCTTGTGGTCGATATTCGTGATGATACTGACCGCAAAGTTGGTGCGCAAAGGCAGAACGGAACTGAGCGCCGCGACCCTTACGCCGGGAATGGCGCGCAGCCGCTCGATGAGCGGCAGATAGGAGGTGCGCACGACATTCGCATCGCCGCTTTTGCCCGCTTCATCACCTAATTCATGCGTTCCGCCGTTCAGGATAATGCCACCGGTGAGCACATTCTGCTGCGTAAAGCCGAGAGGCACTTGGCGCAGCGAATAAATGGTGCGCAGAAAAAGTCCCGCGCCGGCGAGAAAGACGACGGTGAGTGCCAGTTGCGCGACGACCAGCGCTTCGCGCGTATGATTTTGCCGCGCCGAAGCCGTCGTGGTCACGCCTTGCAGGCTGCCGCGCACATCGTGGCGCATGGCGGCGAAGGCAGGGAAGAGCGCGCAGAGCGCCGCCGTGACGAGTGTGAGCGCGGTCATTGCGGCTGCGACGCGCCAGTCGAGATGAATGGCGTTCGACATTGGCACGATGCGCTCGATCGAATGCCAGAGAAAGTGGATTGCGGCTTGCGCCAAGAGCAGACCAACGACAGCGCCCGTGCTACTCAGGAGCAGGCTTTCAACCAGTGCCTGTTGCAGCAGTCGCATGCGGCTGGCGCCCAGCGCGGCGCGTACAGCTTGCTCGCGCGTTCGCGAAACGGCGCGCGTCAGCATGAGGCTAGCGACATTGAGGCAGGCCAGCAGCCAGATGCCGAAGGCGACGCCATAAAGCAGAAGCAGCGGCTTGCGAGCGCGTTCGTTCATCGATTTTTGATATTCGACGATTTTTAGTTTCGCCGGTATGTTGCCGTCTGGATTCTGCTTGGCAATCGTTGGCTGTACGCGATTAAGATCGGCTTCTAGCTGCGCCGCCGTCATCCCCGAGGGAATGCGCGCATACATCTCGCCGCCTAGATCATCTTTGCCGCTCATTGCGGTGCGCGTTGCAGGTGGAATCGGTTCCGGGGTCCAAATCTGCGGCTCGTCGTTGCCGAAGGGGAAAGAAAAACCTTTGGGCATTACGCCGACGATGGTGAAGGCGGCCTCTTTGATGGTGAGTGTTTTTCCGACGATGTTGCGATCGCCGTAGTAGAGTTTGCGCCACGCTGCTTCGCTCAACACGACCACGCGATTGCGGCCGGGCTGGCTTTCGTCGTCAAGGAAGGCGCGCCCCAATATCGGTTGCACTCCCAGCAGATGCAGCAGCGAGGCTTCAACGCAGGAGCGCTTGACTTGCATCCGTCCGCCGGGACCAACGACGCTTGCCGGTATCTCGTTGAACGAAGCGCCGATCTGCATCCGTCCGCCAGTAGCATCGCGCAATTGAAGCATGTTGGCATAGTCCATGCTGTAGTAGGAACCAGGGTCAAACTGCGACGAATCGAGCTGCACGTCAACTAGCCGACTGGCGTCCGCGTAGGGCAACGGTCGTAGCAGCACGCCGTTGAGCACAGTAAAGACCGCCATATTCGCGCCTAATCCCAGCGCCAGAATGGCGATGGCGGCGCAGGCAAAGCCCGGCGAGCGGCGCAACTGGCGCAAGGCGTAACGCAGATCGTGAAGCAGCGAATTCATTTCCTGTTCTCCAATGAAAACTATTCGGCGCGTAGCGCCTGCATGGGGTCGATGGATGCGGCGCGCCGCGCCGGAATCAGCGTTGCGCCGAGCGACACCACTGTGATGATGGCGATCGCCAGCGCAAGGCTGGCGGCGTCGAAGGGAGAGAGTTGATAGAGCATCGATTTCAGCGGACGGATCGACAACAGGGTGAGGGGAATGCCCGCGCTGAGTCCGCCGACGAGCACCCACAGGTTTTCGCGCATCATCATCCGCAGCACCTGGCCGCGGCTGGCGCCCAGCGCCATGCGAATGCCGATCTCCTGCGT
>PMHC01000120.1 GCA_003156495.1 Acidobacteriaceae bacterium | reverse complement strand
GTCGTCGGTGTCGTCGAAGAAGCGGCCCACGGGCACAATCAGGTTGCGGATATTCAGATACTGCGGGCTAACGCCCAGCACCACCGCGTCTTTTTGCACGCCGCCGGGAAAGCTGATGCGATTGTGCATGGCCAGCACCGGCGACGAATACATCACGCCGGGAATCTGCTGATCGATGGCCTTCTCGTCGTCGCGGGTCAGGTTGTCGGTGTAGCGGGCGCGCTCGGCGGCCGTGGCGCCGCCGCCGGCGTACTCCACTTCCACTTGATTGGTGCCGATTTTTTGCAGCAGCTCCAGAATGTATTGCTTGCCGGTCATGCCGATGGTGACCACCAGAATCACCGACGCGGTGCCGATCACCATGCCCAGCGCCGTCAGCGCAAAGCGCGTTTTGCCGGCGCGAAAGCTATCCATGGCCAGCTTGAGGGTTTCGCGCAAGAGCATGCCTTCGCGGGCGCTCAGCGGCGCATCTTCCACGGTGTGTTGGCTGGCCGGTTCGGTCATCGTATATCCATTGTTACCGCAGTTACGGCGGAGGCGGGTGCGAAAACCTGTCTTTCCGGTTTCTGGCGCAATGCAAAATAACGGTTGCCTGCGCGCAGCTTCCGGCCGCTCAAAAACACCTCTGCTCTTTTCAGTTTACGCGCAAGATGCTCCGGCGCAGGAATCCAAGTGAAGGCAAAAAACGCTGCGCCCCTCAATCTTTCGTCCGTGCTTCACTTTCCCACTTTGCGATCCATCCACCGTGACTTTTCCGCGCAAAGGCCGTCTGGCTAAATTGCATGGCATGGTCATGCGGCATATTTGACGTTGAGGGCCTCTTTCGATACGCACGAACAGTAATCGCACGAACAGTAATCGATGGAGCAGTAAGTTCCGTCTTAAACGGCATAGGGCCGAAAAGTCTCCGTGCGATCGATGGAGGTTTCCTATTTTCTGGGCTACGGATTTCTGGGCTACGGATAAGCATCAGCGCGGCGGTGCACTCGCCACACCCACTATCGCCGGCTGGATGCTGGCCATTTGCGCGGCGTTTGCGCTACTGGCCGCGAGCGTTCCCTTCGCGCGCGCCTTTTATCGCGTCGAAATCAACTATAACGAAGGCTGGAACGTCTACAACGCCGCCACGGAGGCCGCGCACCGGCAGCTTTATCCGGCCGCGGCCGGCTGGACCAACAACAATTACCCCATGCTCTCCTTCGTCGCGGTGGCGCAACTGCACCGCTGGACGCACGACTATCTGTTCACGGCGCGCCTGCTCTCGCTGCTGGCTCTTTGCCTCTCGTGCCTGCTGGTGACGGCCATCGTGCGCCAACTCGCCGGAACGTGGCGACCGGCACTGTTTGCGGGCTTCTTCTGCCTCGCCTTGTTCTCGATAGCCGCCGATTACCCGACCTTCGTCGGCATCGACGACCCGCAGATGCTCTCCTCCGTTTTTTATTTGACCGGCCTGTGGATCTATCTTCGGCTGAATCGCGGCTGCCTCGGTACGGCGCTGGCCGCGCTTATCTTTGTGCTGGCTTTCTCGATCAAGCACAATCCCATCGAATTTCCACTGGCGGTACTGGTTGACCTGCTGCTGTTTTCGCGCCGTCGCGCCCTGCTGTTTTGCGCCGTGGGAACTTTTCTTGAAACCTCCGCCATCGCGCTGCAACTGCACTTCGGCGGACCGTACTTCATCGCCGACATGCTAGCGTCGCGCGCCTACTCGCTCGCCAAAGCCGCACATCTCACCGGAATCGTCTTGGGGCCGCTCCTGCTGCCGCTGATCGCCAGCTTCTATGCCGCCTGGAGATTCCGTAACGATCCCCAGTTGCGCACCGCGGCGATTCTTCTGTTTTTAAGCCTGCTGACAGGCAGCTACTTCATCGGCGGCGATGGCGTCTCGATCAACGCGCTCTTCGGCGTCTACTTCGCCATGAGCATTCTATTGGGACTGTTGCTGGGGCGCGTCGCCGGCCTTCCGCGGCGCTGGGAGGCATGCGCGCCGGCGGCGCTCTGCGCCTGGCTGCTGATTCCCTGGCTGGTGGTGCCGCCGCTCGACGACCGCGCCGCCGCGCAGCTTAACTGGAATCCGCCGCTGGCGCTGGCGCAAACAGCGGCGGCCCAAACGCGCTTCGACGAAGAGGTCGCCTTTCTGCGCCGCCAGCCCGGCCCGGCACTGTGCGAAAGCCTGCTGCGCTGCTACTTCGCCGGCAAGCCTTACCTCTACGATCCCTTCAACGCCACGCGCATGGTCGGCCTCGGAAGGCTCGATCCGGAAACGGTTGCCGCGGCCTTGCGCCGCCATCAATTCGGCGCCATTCAGATCGACGGCCCGATCGGCGACGAAAGAAGAACCGAGATGTTCGCTCCGCCGATCCTGGCCGCCATCCGGGAAAACTATCAGCTCGTTTTTGAAAACCAGGACGGCGCCATCTATTTGCCGAAGACTGCATGGGCGACACGCACGAACGCGCAGCCCCGGCAGCGCCTCGGCAAAACCACCCCAGACGACCGCGAAACGGAAATCAGTCTCGCAAATTAGAGCCAATCTCCTGCCGGATATTGCCAGACAGGGAAAGGAATCTTTTCTTAGGAACTAAAGCATCTTCACTGTTGCTGCAGAGTGGCTTTGAAAGGACACGACTTTACTCGCCGTGGCGAGCGGAAAAATGTCGCCGGAACAGCAAGAAGTGTCAGGGCACGACTTGAGTCGTACCGTAAAGAGGCCCATAAATCG
>PMHC01000294.1 GCA_003156495.1 Acidobacteriaceae bacterium | reverse complement strand
TCGTCCACCTGGACCTTGGAGTCGTAGTTCGCGATCTGCGCGCGAAGAAGTTGCGTGATTTCGTCTGCCTTGATTTGAGCCATTGTGCTTTCCTGTCCGTATCGCTTAGTTCACAATCGCTAGCCTCTAGCTTCTAGCTCCTAGCTTCTAGCTGGTCCGTTCTCCTGCGCGGTTGCTTCAGCCGGGCCAAACAGGCTAGCGGCTAGAAGCTAGCAGCTAGGAGCTGGTTAAAGCTTCTTTCAGGCGGTCGAGGCGGCCGCGTACGCTGCCGTCGTAAACCGTGGAACCGATGCGCACCACCGCTCCACCCAAAATTGTTTTGTCGAGCTTGAAGCTGGCCTCGACCTTGGCCCCGGCCAACTGCCCGACCTCGGCCACCAGTTTCTCGCGTTCCTCGGCGCCCAACTCGCGCGCCGTCACAATCTCCGCCGGCCGGATTCCCAACTGCGCTTGCAGAATGCGCCGGTAGGCGGCGGCCACCTCGGCCACCTGGTCGATGCGCCCATTCGAGATCAGCACCGCCAGCAGATTGCGCAATTCTTTTTGCAGGCCGAGCTTGGCGTTCAACTTGTCGAGAATTTCGATCTTCTGCGCCGCCGGAACCGCCGGATTGACGAAGAAGCTGCGCAACTCCGCGCTGGCCGCCCAAGTGGCAAGAAAATCGGCAAACTGCTTGTCGATCGCCTCGGCGGGCAGCTTGGCGGCCGTAATCACATCGGCAAAAGCGCTGGCGTAACGGGCAACAAAGGCAGCCATCAGTTCTTTCCTCCCTGACCGGCTTCGCCAGCCACGCCGGAAACGAACTCGGCGATCAGCGCCCGATCGGCCTCTGGCGTCAGCGTCAACTGCTTTGAAGCCTGATCGACGGCCAGATCGGCGGCGAAGTTGCGCAAGCCGCGCTTGGCCTGAGCCGCGGCCGAGGTAATCTCCTGCCCGGCGGCCGCCACAATGCGCGCGCTCTCCTCGCCGATTGAAGCCTTGATCCGCTTTTCGTCCCCCAGGCTCTCCTGCTCGACCTGGGCGCGAAAGGCCTTCATCTCCTCGCCCAGCCCGGCCAGCTTGGCCTCGACGGCGCTTAGTCTGGACTGCGCGTCGGTCGTAGCCGCCCGCGCCGTCTCCAGCCCCTGGCGCACGCTCTGCGAGCGCTTGCGAATCACCTTGGGCATGATCCGGAAAAGCGGAATCACGATGGCGAAAAAGATGATGGCGAAGTTAATCCCCAGCAGCAGATTGATTGTCGTCTCCACCGGCAGGTGCAGCAGCTTGGCCACCGACTGCACGATCGGAGCATGCAGAAAACCGTCTTCCTGCTCTTCTTCCGACTTGCGCGTCTCGGTTGCCTGCTGCGGCTCGGCCGCCTTGGGCGCGGCTGCGGCCGGCGCGGTCGCCGGAGCGGCGGCTGGCGCTGGCTCTTGCTGAGCGATTGTTCCACGCGGCGTCAGCAGCAAAGCCGCCAAGGCCACGACAGAAACGAGGCTGAAAATCCGGAAACGGGAACGCAAATACGATGTGAAAACTCTCAACGGGTACCCCCGGCGGCAAGCGGCAGAACGGCGCGAAGAGCCTGCGTGGCAAGATCGGCCGTCGCGGCTTGAATTACAGTCCGGGCAGAAACGACCTCGGCTTCAAGCTCGGCCTTGGCCTGGCGCACCTTCTCGCCGGCGGCCTTGCGGGCCTCATCGAGGGCGGCATCGCGCTCGGCAGTCCATTGCTGGACGCGCTGCTCGCGCAGCTTGTAAGCCTCGGCCTTGGCCTGGCGAAGACGCTCGGCGTAATCGGCCGCCTTGGCCTCGGCCTCGGCCACCGCCTTGCGGGCATCCTCCATCGCGCCTTCGGTCCGTTGGCGACGCTGGGCGAGAATGGCCGTCAGCGGCCCTTGCATCAAAATCTGATAGGCGATCACCAGCACGATAAAAAGCACGGCGGTGGGAATCGCGCTGATCAGCAGCACTCCGAGTTGTTGAAAAATTACCTGCATGAAAACACCGTGCCGACGCGCCTCATCTTGCTGGATTTTCGCAAGTGGAACCTATTTTTTTAACAGGGGCGGAGCGGCAAGTCAACGCGTATGGGGCAAATCGCACACACTCCTGTGACCACTGTCACGAATCGGGAAAAATGGTGCAAAAAAGAACTTGCGTTTACCTACAACCCGCCTACACTAGCTTTACCACCTAGACCCGGTCCAGNNCCAGGGTCCAGCGGGCCGCCGGCTTCGGGAAATTCTTCCACTCCCGACCCCGGGGCCCGCTTCTATATTCAGCTTCTAGCCATCAGCTTCTAGCTCCTAGCTCGCCCGTTGCGATGCGAACTTCTGCACAAAAGACCAACCGACACACCCCGCCACGCTCGCTTGCAGCAACGCCAACAAGCTGAAAGCTGATGGCTGAAAGCTGACGGCTGAAAGCTAGCAGCTAAAAGCTAGCGGCTAGAAGCTGCTTTTCAGCACTCCTTGCCCGCGCAGCCAGGTTTCAAGCAGCCCCGGCCACTGTCCAAGAGCCGCGTCGCCTTTGCCCAACCCGGTGCCGTGCGCCCCCTTGGCGAAGATGTGCATCTCGCTGGGCACGCCGGCTTTGACCAGTGCGTCGTAAAACCGCAGCGACTGCTCGACCGGCACCGTCTGGTCGGTGAATGTGTGGTAAATAAATGTCGGCGGCGTCTCTTTGCTCACGGACAAATCGGCCGAGTACGCCTTGCTGAGCTCCTCGCAACGATCCATCACGTTGAAGAGCTTGCAGTAGCTCAAGTGCGTGGTATCGCCCGAAAGCGCGCCGATCCACGGATAGCCCAGCACCATGTAATCCGGCCGGCTTGAGACCCGTTCGATCGGATCGTCGGAATTGGAGTCTCCCGGTACGAATTGCGTTCCCGACAAGGCCGCCAGATTGCCTCCGGCCGAAAAGCCGATCACGACGATGCGGTGGGGATCGACGTGGTAGTCAAGCGCGCGGGCGCGGACCGTCTGGATGGCGCGCCGGGCGTCGAGCAGCGGCACCGGAAACAGATAACCGTGCGAGGCCAGCCGGTAACTCAGCACGAAGGCGCGAAAACCGCGGGCGGCGAACCAGTCGGCGATCTGGCGGCCTTCAAGATTACTGGCCAGATGCATATACGCGCCGCCGGGAAAGATCACGACGGCCGAGCCGTTGGCCGTACCCGGCTGCGGGTCGAAGATCGTCAATGCGGGAATGTCGTCGCAGCTTGTTCCCTTGGCCTGGGGCGGCGTTCCGGTCCACAGGCGAATCGTCTGCACGCCCAAAAAAGCGTTGTCGGCGCCGGGCGTAGCGCAGGAAGGCTGCGGTTGGGCTTGAGCGACAGGAATGGTCAGCGCCGCCGCAATAAGGAAGGCAAAAAAATCTTTCATGGAAACCTCGTGGCTCTGGCGAAGATTATAAAGACAGCTCTTAGCTTTTAGCTATCAGCTTTTAGCTCGATCGTGATAACGACAAGCACTTGCCCAACCCCAAGACGACATAAAAACGCACCCCATCTCGTCCCAGCGCGAAAGAGCTAAAAGCTAGCGGCTGCTTCTTCACATCCAGATCGCCGCATGTCCATTGCGAACACTCGCGGCCTGCTGGCAAAAAATCTCGGCCAGATCCAGCCCGTAGCGGGCAAAATAATAAGCCGCGCCGTGCGTGCGCTCCTGCAGCGCGCCGCCGGGATAAAGCGCATTGACCAACGCGCCGGCGTGGCGACCGAGCGTGGCCTCGCGCTGCAATTGAAAGTTAGCGGCCAGCCGCCGCAGCCGGCCCATCTGGTAGCGCATTTTTTTGGCGGCCGTGGTGGCCGACTCGCCCAGTCCCTTGTCCTGCTCCCGCATCCAGCCGGTCAGCGCATCGAGTTCCGCGTCGAGCGCGCCGTCGGCCGCATCCAGCTTCTTTTTCGCCTCGGCCGGCAGGGCGCGCGCGGCCAGCTTTTGCGCCAGCGCGGCCGCGTTTCCCGCGGCAAAAATCTCCTCCAGCGTCAGCGCGTAGCGGCCGAGCAGATCGGCCATCGACGGCTCAACCAGCGTGGCGGAAAAGCGTGGCTCGGGCGGCGTCTGCCGGCCCAGAATCCGCTCGTACAAAACCGCCGATTGCGCGTAATAGGCAATCTCGGCCGGTCCGCCGACAATCATCGAAGTCGAAAAAAGAAAATCCTGAAAAACCGGCCGCAGCAGCGCCGCCGGTGAAATCCGCTCCGGCGCCGAGGCCAGAATCCCCATCAACTCCGCCGTCGAATAGCGCACACGCCCCGGCTTGCCCTCAGGCGAGGTCGTAAACCAAAGCCCCTGGGCCTCGGCCGCGGTGGGCGCACTCCGGTGCAGCGCCAGCCGCGCGCCGGTCGCCTCATCAATCAAAAACAGCAAACTCGATTGCGGCTCGACGGCCACCTGCGCATGGTAGCCGGCGGCCTTCAACTGCTGGTTGCGCTCGACCAAAGCCGCATGGAACTCGTCAGCTTGCTCGATGGCCGCGCCAAGAACCGATGCCCCCAGCCGATGGAATTCGCGGCTGTCTGCGTTGACAATCAGCAATCCCTGAGCGGCGAAAATCGACGCATAAAAATCGGCGAAGGCCTGGGCCAGCGTGCNNGGCCGAGCAGCTCGGCGGCACGCGCGGCCAGCGGCGCAATCGAGCCATCCAGCACCAGATTGCCGACCGGCAACGCCCGCGCCGGCGCGGCCGAGTAGGTCAACGCTTCCAGCTCGCGGCCGGCAGGGAAAACGACGCGGCTGATCTCGGCGAAATCGTGATCTTCGGTAGCCAGCCAGAAGACGGCGGCATGCGGCCGTCCTTCGGCGGTTGCGGCGCGGGCGCGGGCAATGGCCGTTGCGGCCTTGAGCGGCGTGTAGAGCGGCCCGCCAAAAAGTCCCACCTGCTGGCCGGTCAAAACCGCGCCGCCACCCTGGGCCAAAATCTTTAGCGAAGACGCCGCGGACGACGAAGAATTTTGCGCCGCCAGCAATCGCACCAGCTCCGGCCAATGCGCCGGCATCGGCGGACGCGCCAAGGCCTCCGCGCGCGGAGGCAAAAAGCCTTCGAGCGCGCCCGAACAAAAATCCGCAAAAAGGCGGCTCGGCCCCGGCGCAACGCTCACGGGTTGACATTCAATCGTTGGCAATTCGTTCACTGGAGGCTCGGCCGGCTGGCTTCCTCCAGCGGAATCGGCGCGGAACCGGATTTGTTCTGTTACTCAGTTTAGGATGCCACGGCAAGGCAACTGGATGCAGAACCGGCGCGGTGGAAGAACGCGCCTGGGTATACTTGTGTTAGTCGCCTCTGACGATCGCACTCAAAAATGAATGAGGAGTGGAGATGCCTAAAAAGAGTACGGAAAAAGTTGCCAACCGCGAAACAGCCAAGAAAAAGACGGCGGCCAAAGGCCGGGCAAAGGTGCTCAGCTCGAAGGTGGTCTACCAGGGAAAAGTTTTCCGCGTCGTCCACGATAAGTTGATCGAGCCCGGCGGCTGGCAAAACGAGCGCGACGTAATCCGCCACAACGGCAGCGTGGTGATTCTGGCTCTCGACAGCTCGAAGAGCAAGCGCGATCCGTGGATCGTGATGGAGCGGCAGTATCGGCACGCGGCCAATCAATTTTTATGGGAGCTGCCGGCCGGCAAAATCGAAGAAGGCGAAAAACCCCTCGAAGGCGCCAAGCGCGAGCTGCTCGAAGAGACCGGCTATCAGGCGAAAAAATGGCGGCCGCTGGTCGAATACTTCGCCAGCCCTGGCTTTTTGGGCGAAGCGATGAAGGTTTTTGTGGCCGAGGAACTGCATGCCGGCGTTGCCCATCCAGAAGCCGACGAGCAGATCGAGCTCCGTCTGGTGAAGCTCTCCGAGGTGCTCGAGATGATCGACAAGGGCGCGATTGCCGACGGTAAAACGTTGACCAGCGTACTTTTATATGCACGGCAGAAAAAAGGCAAACGGTAAGCGCAACCGCTTTCGCGGCTTTTCCACAGGGAGTATTCTTCTCCTTCGTTTTTCAACTTGGGAAATATGTGAAAATAATCAACCTTTCTGTGCTTTTTTGCGTCTTAATATTAAGAAAATGAGAAAGGATGCGAATTCCCCGAAAGACGCATCTTTTCTCTAGAGCACAAAAGAAAGGCAGGGACCTGTGGCTCAATACAAAGGAAATGTGAAGTGGTTTAACAACGCCAAGGGCTACGGATTCATCGGACGTGAAGACGGGCCAGATGTATTCGTTCACTATTCAGCGATTCAATTGGATGGATACAAAACGCTCAAAGAAGGCGATGAGGTCGAGTTCGACATTGTTGAAGGCCAAAAAGGCCCCCAGGCAGATGCTGTAGTGCGCATCAAGGAAAGCGTTCCCGGTGACGCTCCTAGTGCTTCCGGTGACGCTCCCAGCGTTCCCAGCGACGCTCCTAGCGTTCCCAGCGCGGTTTAGGGCGCGAGCGCGGAGTAAGCACTACCGGAATCTAGCTGCCGAAAAGCAGGTTAATGGTTGTGTGTCCGGATGACGCCACTCGGTCACATACATCTAACCATTTGCAGATGTGCGGACTAGCTCATTTCACCGATACTGTAGTGGAATATGGGTGCCCCATTCCAGCCGCCTTCTTGTTTCTTGCGGCTAGTACCGTAACCGCTTAAATTTGCGCCATCGAGGGTGCCCCAGGTCTCGATTTTGAGACCTGGAAACCTCAACACTAAGGGGCGAAATCATCGGGTCATGGTATTAGAGCATTTTCACTGTTGCTGTAGAGTGGCTTTGAAAGGGCACGACTTTACTCGCCGTGGCGAGCGGAAAAATG
>PMHC01000241.1 GCA_003156495.1 Acidobacteriaceae bacterium | reverse complement strand
AGCGCGGTGGCGATGATCGTCAAGCTGCCGCCTTCTTCAATGTTGCGGGCCGCGCCAAAGAATCGTTTCGGCCGCTGCAAGGCGTTCGAATCGACGCCGCCAGACAGCACCTTGCCCGAAGGCGGAACGATGGTGTTGTAGGCGCGCGCCAAACGCGTGATCGAGTCGAGCAGAATCACTACATCGCGCTTGTGCTCCACCAGCCGCTTGGCCTTTTCGATCACCATTTCGGCCACCTGAACGTGGCGCGCCGCCGGCTCGTCGAAGGTTGAGGAAATCACCTCGCCCTTGACCGAGCGCTGCATGTCTGTAACCTCTTCGGGACGCTCGTCGATCAGCAGAACGATGAGCACCACCTCGGGATGGTTGGTCGTAATCGAGTTGGCGATCGATTGCAGCAGAATGGTTTTGCCGGTGCGCGGCGGAGCGACGATCAATCCGCGCTGGCCTTTGCCTACAGGAGTCAGCAGGTCCATCACCCGGCCGCTGGTCGCCTCCCGTACCGTCTCCATCTTGATCCGTTCCTGAGCATAAAGCGGCGTGAGGTTGTCAAAGAGAATTTTGTTCCGCGTCTCTTCCGGGGACTCGAAATTGATGGCCTCGATCTTGACCAGGGCGAAATACTTCTCGCCTTCGTGCGGCGGGCGCACGTTGCCCGAGATCGAGTCGCCGGTCTTGAGGTCAAACTTGCGAATCTGCGAGGGCGAGACATAGATGTCGTCCGGTCCGGGAAGATAGTTGTAGTCGGGCGAGCGGAGAAAGCCGTAGCCGTCGGGAAGGATCTCAAGAACGCCATCGGCGAAGATGTGGCCTTCTTTTTCGCTTTGGGCTTGCAGAATCTTGAAGATCAAATCCTGCTTGCGAAGCCCGCTGGTTCCCGGAATCTCAAGGGTCCGGGCAATGCGGGTCAGTTCTGTAATGTTTTTCTCTTTGAGTTCAGCTATCGTCATGTTCACCTGCGCGAAGGCGGGATGGGATGGATCGGTGGGGGTGCGGAGTGGGGGAGCGCTCCAGAGAAAGGTTGGACAGCCAATGTAATTGAACCAGCGAAATTTGGCTGCCACAACCTCCAAACAGACCTGTAGCCAGGAACGCCGGATAAGCGGTATTTTCTTTTAACGAGATACTACCGTGAAACCACAGTCTTTCTCAACGCCATTCGAGCGCGAATTGCTTTTACGCCGCACGACGTTTTTCATCAGGTTGCGCCGCAACCGTCTCTTCGACGGGTTCGGCCTCTGGATTGGCATCTTGGAAGCGGCTCAAGACCTCATTGGTCGTGTCCTGCAGCCGGGTATTCGGCTTGTGCAGTTTACGGGTTGCCTTGCTTGCCAGTTGACAAAGTTGATAACGATTGGACACATGAGAAAGTGCCCGAAAAACCAGATCTGAACGCATTCTATCTCCTTCTTATTAAAGCGCATACGCTGGACGAGCCGTTCGGCGCCGCCAACGCAGCCAAGGGGAAACCATTACAATCGTGGGCTACCCCAAATTCCTTCTTCCTTAGACGCGCTACTCGTACCCAAAGTGAGATCTTTTAGGGAGAGCAACGGCGCGCGTTGAGAAGGATGCTACCGCATCGAAGTGCAGACCGTACATTCCCTCCGGGACCATGCCATAACCATCTGCTGCGCACAACAAAACGCACACTCACTACACCAACAAAGCCTGCGCTCAAAACATAATGCGGGAGATGGCTGGCGGGCACACCGGCAGTTGAACGGAACCTGCCCTCACGGATAGCTATTTTGAGCCTATCCCCAACTTTCGTGGCGGTCAATAGTTATTTCTATAAATCGCACAAAACAATATGGGGCCGCGCAAACATGTTTTCCTCTTTTGGCATGTTAGCGCTTGCTTCCCGATTTTCCCTGTTGATATCCGTCAATTGAAGATTTATTTGCCCGTTGCCCCCCTCTGGCGCGCTTTTCCGTAAGGCTCGTAACGGCAAATGAGCTTGAGCGGGGAATCTCGTCCGTTACTTTGAAACCGGATCGTTACGCATCGGTCGACCGTCCGGGTCGGTCAACAGCAAACGACCTTCCTCATCAAAGCCGCACGTCGAGCGGCGGAATGCCTTCCGGCGCTTGGGCGCGGCGGCGATCTCATCCAAATGAAGATTGCTGGCTAAAAACAGGCCCAGCAGCGGGATAGCCACCAAAAAGGTGTCCCAGCCGGATTGGATCATATTCCCGTGCATCTATTCTCCCGCCTTGACTCCACCAAAACTTGCCTATGCAGTCACCACTTTTATCGGCCGATTATTAGAAGAAGTTCATAACCCAAAGTAATGTCCATATTGAAGGCAATTTGCGACATTTGTAAATCGCCCGAAAGTCGTAGCGCGAGCTTTTACAGGTTGCGAAAAAACTTGCAACGGAGGGAGGCGGGGAATATATCCCCCGCCAAAATCAACGCGGGCTTTACTCGCCGCGGCGAGCGGAAAAATGCCTCCGGAGCAGCAAAGAGTGTCAGGGCACGACTTGAGTCGTGCCGAAAAGAGCAATAAAATCGTGGGCTTTAGCCCCTGAGGGCAGCTTCGTTCCCTTATACCATTTATGAAAATGCTCTATTTCAGCAAAAGCTCCGGTCGTCCCCCACAAGCTGACAACTGTCTTCTGACAACTGCTTCTCTCTCACGCCAGCGTCATAACGATCGCTCCGGCGGTAATCAGCACGCCTCCCACCAGGGCCGCGGCGTTCAGCCGTTCGCCTAGCAGCAGACAGGCGAAGATCATCACCAGCGGAACCGAGAGCTTGTCGAGCGGCGCCACGCGCGAGGCCGGGCCGAGTTGCAGCGCGCGAAAGTAGCAGAGCCACGAAAGCCCCGTGGCCAGCCCCGAGAGCGCGAGAAACAGCAGCGTCCTGCGGTCGAGCGTGCGTAGTTCGCCGTGCTTGCCGGTGGCCAGCGCGATCGACCAGGCAAAGACGACGACCACGCTGGTGCGCAGAGCCGTAGCCAGGTTCGAGTCGATGTGCGCCACGCCCACTTTGGCCAAAAGCGCCGTGGCGGCGGCAAAAACGGCGGAGAGCAATGCCCATCCAATCCAGTTCATAAGCAAATCCTACGGCCAAATCGCGCAAAGGTCGATTGCGGGGCGCGCGGCGGACTCGCCGGCAACCGTCGGCAGCCCGTCAATTTCACGAGCTTTTAAAGCTCGCGCCTCTTTAAAGCCCTACGCTTTTGCTGTATTTTGTTCTTTTAGCTCAAAAGGGAGAATGAATTCGCGCTTCCATCATCTGGCCGATCCGGTCTGGGAAGGCTTTCGCGCCGGGCAGGCCCCTTTGGGCCTCTGAAGGGGAAATTCGCCTGACTGTAACTTTGCCGGCGCGCGCCATGATGCACAATAAAAAGATGAGGAGGCCCTCCTGTGCCGCGGATACACTTTCAGCAACAGCTAGCCGAATTGAAAGATAAGCTCTTGGCCATGGCCGCGCTCACGCAGCAGGCGGTGGATTCGGCCGTAGAGGCTTACCTGCGGCGCGACAAAGGGCTATGCAAGTTCGTCAAGCAGACCGAGCGGGCGATCGATACGGCCCAGCGCGATCTGGACGAGATGGCCTACGAATTGCTTGCCAAAGAGCAGCCCATGGCCGTCGATCTGCGCTTCGTGCTGGCGGTCATCAAAATCAACGGAGATCTGGAGCGGATTGGCGATCAGGCGCGGAGCATCGCGCGTTCCACCAAAGAGATTCTTCTCGGCGGTCCGGCCGAGCTGCCTGTTGACTTTGCTTCCATGGGCGAGTTCGCAGGACTGATGATTCGCACGGCGCTGCAGGCCTTTCTCGAAGGCGACGCGCAACTGGCCGAGTCGGTGCGCGATATGGACGACGAAATCGACCGCATGAACCACCGCGCGCAAGACGATCTGCTCAAGATGATCGAAGATAAACCGCACTATACCACCCAGGCGATGAACGGCATCCTGGTGGCGAAGAGTCTGGAGCGGACCGCCGATCACGCATCGAATATCGCCACCGACGTCATCTTCTGGGTCCGCGGCTCCGACGTGCGCCACGAGCTGACCTTGGCCGAAGATTGACCTTGGCCGAGGGAAGATTGGCCGAGGATTGAGAAGCAAGCGCGGCCGCCTGTGAGTTTTTACGGCCGGCCAACCAAGCGCGACATGAAAAGAAAAGCCCCCGATTCGACCGCGTAAGCGGAAAGAATCGAGGGCTTTTTCGATGCTAAGCTGGTGAAAATTTGGGTGCCCCATTCTAGCCGCGTTCTTTGCGGCTAGGGTGGGGTACAAGTCAATACTCCGAAATCATGAAAATGCTCTAAACGCCGATGGTGGCGCAGAGTGCCTTGACTGACTCGGCGCTCTTCTTGAGCGCGGCATCTTCTTCGGGGGTGAGCTTGATTTGGATAATCTGCTCGAGACCGGCCGCGCCCAGCTTGCAAGGCACGCCGATGAAGTAACCGCTGATGCCGTACTCGCCTTCAAGATAAGCGGCGCAAGGCAGAATCTTCTTCTTGTCTTTAAGAATGGATTCGGCCATCTCGACCACCGCGGCCGAAGGCGCAAAGTAGGCCGAGCCGGTCTTGAGGTGCTTGACGATCTCGGCGCCGCCCTGGCGGGTGCGCTTGACGAGGGCTTCGATGCGATCGGCCGGCAGCAGCTCGGTGATCGGGATGCCGGCAACGGTCGAGTAGCGCGGCAGCGGAACCATGGTGTCGCCGTGGCCGCCCAAAACGAAGGCGCTGACGTTTTCCACGCTGACCTTCAGCTCTTGCGCGATGAAGATGCGGAAACGCCCGGAATCGAGAACGCCGGCCATGCCCAATACCCGTTGGCGGTTGAATTTCGAAACCCGGAAGGCCGTCTGCGCCATGGCGTCGAGCGGGTTAGAGACGACGATGATGATCGCTTCGGGCGAGTAGACGATGACCTTCTCGACCACATCCTTCATGATCTTGTAGTTGGTGTTGAGCAGGTCGTC
>PMHC01000252.1:8804-9144 GCA_003156495.1 Acidobacteriaceae bacterium | reverse complement strand
ACTGCTGCCTCCCGTAGGAGTCTGGACCGTGTTTCAGTTCCAGTGTGTCCGTGCGCCCTCTCAGGCCGGATACCGATCATCGTCTTGGTGGGCCATTACCCCGCCAACAAACTAATCGGCCGCGACCCCCTCCTTAAGTGGATTACTCCTTTGACCCGTAGGTATTATGCGGTATTAGCTAGAGTTTCCCCCAGTTATTCCACGCTCAAGGGTAGGTTAGTCACGTGTTACTCACCCGTACGCCACTTTACTAACGGTATTGCTACCGCGTTCTCGTGCGACTTGCATGTGTTAGGCACGCCGCCAGCGTTGATTCTGAGCCAGGATCAAACTCTCGTTT
>PMHC01000252.1:0-8798 GCA_003156495.1 Acidobacteriaceae bacterium | reverse complement strand
CGACTGGCACGTTCAACCAATTGTCAAAGATCCTTGAGAGCCTCCCGCCTAAGCGATGCCCCTTTGGATCGAGGCCCGAACCAGATGGTTCGGTTTGTCCTCGAACTTGTTGCGCCGCGCCGTTTCTACGTTCACTCAGTAGCTCCGGCGTTTTGACGCGAACTTTTTAAGAATATCAAGATTGGAAGCCTTTGTCAAGAAGTTTTTTCTTCTCTTTAAGGAGCCAACCTCAGCTCGCATCGCGCATAAAATCAATGAGCGACCAGCATTTCGCCCGAGCCACTAAGGCTCGCGGGAGACTCGCTCCCGGGTCATGCAATGGCTTGTTCTCTGAAGGATTCCCAACAGGGGCTTACGGAATGGATACAACCAATCTCGTCTAACCCTACGAACCGGCTTTCCACTTCCCTCTACGGGGCAGGTCTTGCGACCACCGGAAAGCTCCACTGCTCTTGCTTTGTTACTCTCTTACTCTTGCCTTGTTGCTTTCTTGCTCTTTCTTGCTCAACAACTTAATCAGAGTATCACAAGCTCGGCTCAGAATGCAACTCAATGCGATTCCTTGTCGCTCAAGCTCGCTTACCCCCTTGCAACTCCCTAAGAATAGCAATCTCTTGCACTTTCGGCAAGCCCCCAGCCTGTGGAAACCAGGATTATCCGTGGAAAAGCCGGCCACGCCCCCATCCCTATTGCCGATTGCGCGATGCAGCAGATCGCCGCCACGGCCCGCGTTCCATCGCGGGCGCATTTTCACCGGAGTGTATAGAAGTGGGTGCCCCATTCTAGCCGCGCTCTTTGCGGCTAGGGTGGAGTGGAA
Organism: Acidobacteriaceae bacterium; assembly: GCA_003156495.1. GTDB lineage: Bacteria > Acidobacteriota > Terriglobia > Terriglobales > Acidobacteriaceae > Telmatobacter. The sequence goes on along the minus strand of PMHC01000252.1, from coordinate 7,981 downwards.
AAAACAACCATACAGCGCAGCAATTGTGAAAAAACGCCCCAGCCCCGCTCCTCGCGCTGAAAGCTGATAGCTATTCCCGCCCACTGACAACTGCCCACTGACAACTGACCACTATCTCTTCGGAATCAGCCCCAGGTCCGTAATTCCGTTCACGAAATACTGCATGGCGAGGGCCACCAGCAGCAGTCCCATAATCCTGACCAGCACGCGAATGCCGGTCTCACCCAGCACCTGACGCACACGGCCGGCGCTGGCCAGCACAAAGTAGGTCACCAGCGCCGTAATCGTGATCGAGCCGATAATCGCCGCCATCTGCCAGCCCAACAGCGTCGGCGTCTGGCCCACCAGCACCATTACTGACGAAATCGCGCCCGGCCCGGCCAGCATCGGAATCCCCAACGGCACAATGCCTGCATCATCTTTAGTAGTGGCTTCGGCCGTGTCCCCTTGCGTTTCCTGCGTCGGCGAGCGCCGCGCCTCCAGCATGTCCAGCCCAATCAGCAGCAGAATCAATCCGCCGGCCACCTCAAAGGCCGGCATCGTGATGCCGAACATATGGAAGATCATCTGGCCGCAGACGGCAAAACTCGTCAGCACGATGAAGCAGGTCAGCGCGCCTTTGCGTGCCGTCTGCTTGCGCCGCGCCGCGTCGGCCGTCTCCGTAATCGCCAAAAAAGAAGGAATCGCCGCCAGCGGATCGACCAGGAAAAAGATCGAACTCAGCGCCAACAGCGAAAAACGCACAATCGGCGCCTGGCTCAATTCATTTAACGTCATCGCCGCTGGATTGAGCATAAGCACGTTTTGAGGCTACTGCATTAGGCCACATTTGTCTGCAACGCCCCGGCCTTAATTCTCCGACGGCATTGCGATGTGCTCGATCACAAAAACATCAACCTGAGCCTTCTGCTTCACCAGCTTCAATCCAAGCTGCTTTTCCAGCGCCAAAGGCAGCGGTTCGCCCGCCCATTCGTCGGATGCGCCGGCGCTTGGCGCGGCAACCATCTCGAGCCCGAAGTCAAGCACCGCGTCGTAGCGTCCCGCAAGCCCGCTCCGGTCGACGACAGGCAACGGCAGATCGCCGCCGATCGAGTCCGCGATTTGTTGCATCGTCACGTTGAGCATCTCCAAACGCCGCTCGTTGCGGCTCAGCTCGCGATTGAAAACGCCGCAATGCGCCGCATAGGAACTGTATGACGGATAGGTGTGCGGATACTCGTCAATCTTTGACTGAGGCAAAGGAAGCGTACAGGGCGCGCCTTCTGTGTGCGGCTTCAATCCCAGCCCCGGCTTGGTCACCACCAGCGCGTACACCTGCCCTTCGCGCGTCACCGCATGTCCAGAGAATTGGAAGCGCTCTTCCAGCAGCGAACGCACCATCTGCCGCACCTCGGCCCGGGTCGGGTTGCCTTCCGCGCGCGCTTCGACTGTGTACCATTCCTCTTGCGCCCACTTGGGCAAACTCCCCCTAACGCTGCCCCTCACCTGCGGGCTCCGCAGGTCGTACGCAAAATCGACCAGCGATATAAACGGCACATTCCAGGAGAACAAACCTCCCTTGGGCGGAGCCTCATCGCTAACCGGGTCAAGGAAATCCATCCCGATCCCCACATATTTCCGAGAACTCGGCCGCACCGAGGCCGCGTCGAAGGTCAGTTTGCTGGCCGCGCCCGCTTCATGGCTTGCGGCAACTGGCGCTGCCGTCTTGCTCCCGGCCGGCGACTGCCCCAGCGCCTGAAACGCCGCCGCCATGCCAAGCATCAGCAGCACAACGATTTTGTTGAGCTTTCGCACACAACTTCCTTTGCAACCTGAGAGATGCGCCACCCCTGTTGGAATCATGGCCAGCAGTGTAGCACCCGCGCCTTATCCGCCGACAGCCGCGCCTCCACACGCCAGGCCGCACGCCAGCTTCTGTTCACGGCCGGCCGCTCCTTACCGTCGCCGTCACCTTAACAGGCTGCGGAAAAGCGCGTGTTTCGAGAAAGTTTTGAAGGGGCACGACTTTAGAGCATTTTCGCTGTTGCTGTAGAGTGGCTTTGAAAGGGCACGGCTTTACTCGCCGTGGTGAGCGGAAAAATGCCGCCGGAGNNGTGTCAGGGCACGACTTGAGTCGTGCCGAAAAGAGCAATAGAATCGTGGGCTTTAGCCCCTGAGGGAAGGTTCGTTCCCTTATACCATTCATGAAAATGTTCTAGTCGTGCCGTAAGCGCAATAAAATCAACATGACCTTTAGGCCCCGAGGGATGTTTTCGCTCATTTTTCCATCGATTTCGCCTTTTTTCAGCACGCTGTTTCGCTGCGGTCCAACAGCGCCTCACTTCGTCCATCGCCTCCCGCACTTTGTTGCCGGACTCTCTCCCACCCGACTCGCTGGCGGTTATCCTAATAGGTGATCCATTGGCCGCACTTCCGCTTCCGCTCGATTCTTCTCTGGCTATTTCTCGCCCTGGTCGGCTGCTGGCTGCTGGCCGCGCTCACCCTCGTCGCCCTGCGCTGGATCGATCCGCCCACCACCGCGCTCCAAACCGAGCGCCGCATCCAGTCCTTCTTTCATGACGGCGACTACCAAAAGCGCTATCGCTTCGTTCCTCTCAGCCAGATCTCGGCCAACTTTCCCCACGCCGTCGTCTCGGCCGAAGATGCGCGCTTTTACAAGCACCACGGCTTCGATTGGACAGCCATTCAACTCGCCGCGCAAGAAGACATCGAGGGCGGACGCATTCGCGGCGGCTCCACGCTCACGCAGCAATTGGTAAAAAACCTCTTTTTCGGCACCAACCGCTCGCTGGTGCGCAAAGCCGCCGAAGCCTCTCTGGTTCCGGTCGCCGAATTCGTTTTAGGCAAGCGGCGCATTCTCGAGCTTTACGTCAACGTCGTCGAGTGGGGGCCGGGCATCTACGGTGCCGACGCCGCCAGTCACGCCTACTTCAAGAGCGCGCCCAAAAGCCTTTCGCGATTGCAGGCCGCGCAACTGGCCTCAATGCTGCCCGCTCCGCTCACCCGCCGCCCCGGCCACACGCCGCACTACACCTCGGTCATCCTGCGCCGCATGGCTCAGGTCGGTTGGTAGGCGTTTCTTTCCCGCCGCAGCTTTCCGCTTCAGGCACTTTCGTTTCAGGCAAAATCGGCTCTGGAAATGTCGAGCCGCTCCATTTTGCGCTGTAGCGTGGTGCGCTTCAATCCCAGCCGCTCGGCGGCGCCGCCGGGGCCGGAGATTTTTCCGCGCGCGGCGCGCAGCGCTTTGAGGATCGTTTCGCGCTCGACGGCGTGGAAAGAATCAGCCGCCGATTCGCCAGCGGGCAGCTCGCGGTTCAACTCCGAAATGGGCGCGTTCAGCGTTTCGCCGCGCGAAAGAATGATCGAGCGCTCGACAAAGTTTTGCAATTCGCGCACGTTGCCGGGCCAGGGCCAGTTGACCATCGCCTCCATGACTTGGCGCGGAATGATGCGGATGGACTTGTGCATTTTGTGCGCCAGTTGCGCCACAAAATAGTGCACCAGCAGCGGAATATCGTCTTTGCGCTCGCGCAGCGGCGGAATGTAAATGGGAAAAACGTTGAGCCGGTAATAAAGATCTTCGCGGAATTCGCCGTCTTGCACCATCACCGGCAGATCGCGATGCGTGGCCGCGATCAGACGCACGTCCACCTTGACGGTGCGGTTGCTGCCCAGCCGCTCGAATTCGCGCTCCTGCAGCACGCGCAGCAGCTTGGGTTGCAGATCGAGGCCGATGTCGCCGATTTCGTCCAAGAATAGCGAGCCCTCGTGCGCCAGCTCAAGCCGGCCGCGTTTTTGCGCGATGGCGCCGGTAAAGGCGCCTTTTTCGTGGCCGAAGAGTTCGCTTTCAAGCAGCCCTTGCGGAATGGCCGCGCAGTTCAGGCGCACAAAGGTGCGGCTGCTGCGGGTGCTGCGGTTGTGGATGGCGCGCGCGATCAGCTCTTTGCCCGTGCCGGTTTCGCCGATCAGCAGCACGGTCGAATCGGTGGGCGCGACGATCGCCACCTGATCGAGCACCTTCAACAGCGCATCGCTTTTGCCCACGATGTCTTCAAAGTTGTACTGCGATTGCAGCTCCGACTCCAGATAAAGCCGCTCGTCTTCCAGCCGGCTGCGAGAAACATTCAAGCGCCCGTAGGCCAAAGCGTTTTCCAGCGCCAGCGAGATCTGGCTCGCGACCTGCGCCATCAACTCGACATCGGGCTGGCTAAAGGCGTCGGGCTGGCGGCTGCCAAGCGAAATGATGCCCAGCAGGTTGGCCGAGCCCATCATGGGGATGCAGGCCATGCTCACGATCGATTCGGCGCGAAGTATGTGCGCCACCGGCTCCGGCATGGCGTCGATTTCTTGCCTGTCCAGCAGATGCGGCGTGCGCGTGCGCAGGGTTTTGATGTTGTTTTCGCTGGGTTTTGAGGCGGGAATCGTATCGAACGAACTGCGGCTGCCGGGGAAATCCATCGAATAGCAATGCAGTTCGTTGGTGGCTTCGTCAAAGAGCCAAAAGCCGGTAAAGGCGTTGTCGAAGTACTCGCGGATGGAACCCGAGGCGGCGCTGAACAGCTCGTGAACGTCGAGATGGTTGACGATGTGGTTGTTGATTTCGAGCAGCAGCTTGAAGCGGTCGCGCTCGCGCTCCAGCTTTAGCCGCTCGCCTTCAAGCTCGCGCCGGTAAATATCGGCCGATTCCAGCGCCAGAGCGTTTTCAAGCGCGACCGATATGTGCGCGGCCACCAGGCCCATCAGCTCCACGTCGCCCGGCGTGTACTGCTCGCGCCCCGAGGCGGCGAAGATCAAAACTCCCAGCTTTTTTCTAGCCGTCGAGATGGGAAAGATATACGAGCTTTGAATTTTCTCGATGTGCGCGTAACGGGCGAATTGCGGAAGTTTGAGCATCTCCTGTCGCGCGTCGGGGAGGAATACCGGCTCCTGGGTTTCGATGGCGCGATCGACGGCTGTATTTTTGAAGGGAACTTCAGTGCCTACGTCGATGCCGGGATAAATCGCGTCGGATTCGAGCGCGTAGATTTGCGCGGTTTCTTTGTCCCGGTTAACCAGCAGCAGCACCATGGAGTCGAAGGGAACGGTTTTGCTCAGCAGGGCCGCGATGCTGTGCAGCACGCCGTGCACGTCGGGTTCTGACGCCACGGCCTCCGATACGCCGGCCAGTGTGCGGTAGCGGCTTACCGCCAAGTGCTCGATTTCGTTTTGGCTGTTCATCTGTTGCGCGGTTTGATGCACTGCTTCGATTATGAATGATCCGGATCGGGCGGGGGGCGGGGCGCAGGATTGGCGGCGTTGTTGGCAATGGCTGAGAATGGTTCTCGATCACGTGGCTGAACACTGGGAGAGTTTGCGAGAGTAATATTTTCTGGCTGGAGCTTTCGTGCTTTCCCCGGTCTGAGAATCGAGACCGGGGGCGCCCATCCTTTTGAGGCTAGTTAGACATGGGAGACCCACCAACACCCCATCTATTGAGGGTTTGTCGCCATGGTTAGAGCATTTTTACCATTGGTGTATAGGACTCATGATCGCCGAGTTGACGCGAACACCAGTGAGCGGCAACCTTCAGCACAATTCCGCACTCTACAGAATTGGTAAAAATGCTCTAGTTCGGGTCGGGCCGCGCCACCTTGATGACTTTGATGAAGGGCAGTGTTTTCCTGTCAGCCACCAACTTCAGGCCGAGTTCCTTTTCCACGGCTTCGCGAAAGGACTCCATATACGAAAAGCGCATGCCCGGCCCGGTGTAGGTACTGTCAGTCTCCGTCTCTTGCCAGACCAGCATGTGGTAACGANNGCTCGATTGAAAGCCTTGACCAGGTCGTCCATGGTGCAGCCGTTGAAGCCGCTCATAGCGCTCGGCGGTGCGCCCGCCGCTTTCATGTCGTCGCCCGAGACGCCGCGCGGGCACTTCTCGCCGTCCGCGCGCGGCTTGAGCTTTGGCCCGCCGGGTGCAGCCACGATCGCCCACACCGGCTGTTCTTTTTCGCCCACCTCCACCTGCAATTGGAAGCGCTCGGCNNGCATCAGCAGCATCTGGTCCGGTGGCGTCGGCGCATCGGTGACCGCGTTGATGGTGAAAAACTCGTGCGCCGCCCAGTCGGGCAACCCGGTGAGTTGAAAATCGTCAAGACCGTATGCGATGAGGATGATGTCGCGAAGCGGCGAACCCGGCATCCGGAAATGCACCGTATCCATCTCGGGCTTGCCCCAGGCCCAACCGTCCACCGGGAGCACAAAAGGTCTTACGCTCGCGGCATCGAAGGCCGGCAAGGTTTTTGCAGCCCCTTGCCCCCACGCCCCGCCCACCAACAGGCAGACGAGCACAGCCAACTCCAGAAATTTGCTGGCGCGAATGTACATTTTTTTGACTATCTCCAAACCCCGCCAGTATATCCCCATTTCCGCCCGTTCGCGCGGCAGCCTTGGTGGTTCCCAGGCGGGTGCCCCCGGTCCCTCGCGGTTGGGGGCCGGGGATTAAAGAGAGTGTCTTTTTCAAAATCGCTTCTCGTAAACGCCCTTTACTTTGGGCGAGTAGCCAACATCTCGGCTCGTGTCATCAGAGCCAGGTTGCATGCGTTTAGCTGGCGTAGCTTTCAAAGGTCAGGTAAACGAGGGTCTGATTCAATAGCATGTTGGCAATTTCACCAAAGGCTACGGGACCAAGCGCGTTGCCGGTATGTTTGCCTTCGAGTCCACCATACATGTAGTTCAAAATGCAGTTACAGGTGAAGTAGGCTTGTCCCTTGTGGGCGGAAAGTTCTCTTTTAAACGCGGCTTCGTAGTCGTCCACCGGGGCAGCCACTTTGTACTCCATCCCAGAGAAAACGGGAGCATAAAACGTGACGACGCCCTGCTCGTCATCGACATTCTGGAAACTGACATTCACCCGCGTTCCCTTATCGTTGGCAACCAGGGGCAGTTTGGTGTCGATCTGCTTCTCTTTCACAAAGGCGGCGAAGTTCTTCGTTTCTCCGTTAACCAGACAATCGGTGACGGTGAAACCATCATCGGGAAAGAAAATGGCTTCTCCTGTCCCTTGTTGAAAGATGTTCAAGATATTTGCCTTGGCCCGAATGCTGGCGGGCAGCTCAATATGCATGGCGACGGCGTCTTCCGTGGAGGAAGCGCCTGTATTTCCATCAAAGACCTTGGGTTTGATTTTGCCAAGATCGTCCAGATTGACACCAGCGATCCAGCCGATCAGAGGCTGACCATGGATGCCCGGTATGTGCGAACAGCTCCGCGCAAACTTTTGATGAATGGCGGTTCCCGAAGGAATGATCAGGCGAGTAAAGCCATTGCGTTTATAGCCGGCAGGAATTTTTTCCAAATCGTTGGTCGAGTAGAAGCGGGTTTCTATATTGGTAACGAATTCAGGCAGAGGAGCCACGCCAACTTTGTCGTTGGTGCACAAACCGCCTTCTTCGCTCATAAAGTAGGGGCTGGTTCCGCCAATCCATTGGCCGCGCGGCAAGGCTGCAAGCAGGCTTTCATCTCCGGCAACAAAGAGACGCTTGTTGCTCTCAATTAACGATGCTGCTTCCTCAACAGTAACAACGGATTTCATCTCTGCGCCTTTCTCTGTCGAAAATGGCCCTGATGCTGTTTCCCGTGCTACTTCGTTTTTGGTAAAAATGCGCGCTTTTGGACGATCTCTTAGCGGACAACTTCAACAGTCTAAAAGCATGCCGCCATCTCTGTCAGTACAAAAGCATCATCATGACCGTGCGAGGCAGTGCTAACGGTGCTAATTCGGAACCGATGAGCTTGTTTCCGGAAAAACCTTGAAGAGGCACGGCTTCACTCGCCGCGGCAAGCGGAAAAGCTCGTGACGGAGGGAGACGGGGGATTTCCCCCCGTGTAAAGCCAGTAAAATGGACGCGGGCTTCACAGGCTGCGGAAAAACTCGCAGAATGTCTTTCAACGAGCGGTTTTGTAACAGGGCACGACTTAAGTCGTGCCGCAAACGCAATCAAAT
>PMHC01000116.1:4996-8735 GCA_003156495.1 Acidobacteriaceae bacterium | reverse complement strand
TAGCGCCCGTCGGCCGGCCGCCGCGAGGGCTGCGCATAGCCCACCCTGTAGGGCTTGGGCCCCAGCACGCGCAGAAACGTTTCCGGACACATGGTTCCCGCGCCCACTTCCACGTCGTAGGGCTGCTGGATCACGCATCCCCGCTCCGCCCAGAACGCCTGCAGGCGGAACAGCAAATCCTGAAAGGTGAGCGAGGTGGGCTTTACACGCGGTGTGGCTTGGGCAGCGGACACAGGCTTTTCTCTCTCATCGGAACTAGAAATCGATTCTAGCAGCCGCCCTCAAGCTTCAGACTCTTGTGCGGTTGTCCAGCATATGTCTTTCGTACCCAAAAGACGGCTGCGCTCTATTTCGCTTCAATATCTGGGGCGATGCAGGACTTCGCAAGCGTTTCGGCGGATAGCGGGTCGATGTTAACCGCTGTTTGCTTCACGCGCCAGCTACCTTCAAACGATTGGAACCAAAAAGACGTCCATCCGCTCCCGCGTTTGCATCGGCTCCTAAAGGACGGAGACTATTCGTGCTCGAACAGCGATTTGACGAGCCCCGATTGCCGAATAATGCTCTGGAGAGTGCCGCGCCTGAGGGAATCGTGAAGCGGAACAGGGACGGTGACCGTGGTTTCTTCCGTCTTGATCTGCATAATGCAATGGCTTCCGCGCTGACGGACTGCGACAAATCCATGCTGTTCGAGAATCCGGCAAACTTCGGAGCCTGAGAGCACTCGCAGCCTACCCAACCGGCACCTCGACCTGCGTCACAAACACCTCACCGTGCAGTCGGCGTGCGACCTCTGAAGGGGACGCGGTCTCGAAGAAAAGTGTGAGGGCCTCGATGAGATTGGCGCGCGCTTCCTCAATCGTTGAGCCTTGGCTTGCAATGTCGAGCTCCGGGCACAATGAGACGAACCCGTCGTCTTCGCGCTCAATAATCGCCGTCATGCGTCTTGGATTCAGCATAGTCGGATTTTATGCCATTTCTGAAATATTGGATACACAAGACAAGCCTGTAATCGTATTCGCCGTACCGATTTGACGCGGCGATATGGCTAGAGATTGTTGGAAAAAAGCCAGCGCGAAATCATTATCCGTCTTGCTCCGGCAACGGCTTCGCCACGTCCGCTCCCTTCGCCGGCACTTTTACCCGCAGCATGTCTTCCAAATCGTCTACCTTGTCCAAAAGCAGGCAGATCCGGTTCGAAATACCTTCGATCTCCGACTCGGAGCGCCGATTGACGTTGAAATCCAGCTCGCTCCGCAGGCGGTCTTTCGTGTCCTGGCGATTCTGGCTCATCATGATGACCGGCGCCTGTATCGCGGCCAGCATCGACAAAAACAGATTGAGCAGAATAAACGGGTACGGATCCCAACTCCGCCCCTTCAGCGCCAGATTCACCGAGGTATACACCACCAGAATCACGGCAAAAATGAAGATAAAGTGCCACGAGCCGCCAAAGCGCGCCACCTCGTCGGCAATGCGTTCGCCAAAGGTGGATTCCTCCTCGATCAATTGGTTCGGATTGCGGTTTTCGCGCCCCTGAATCAACCGCTGCGAAGCGTGAAGCTGCCTTCCCTGCATGGCCAGCATGTCCAGGCCCGCCTGCGGCTTTTGCTGCAGCAGCGCTTCAATGTCGTGCAGGTCCAATTGCAGGCAAACCGACTCTTCCACCGCCATCGCATTGGTCTGGTGCGGCGTCTGGTCCAGCATCGAGGCAAAGCCGAAGACGCCGCCGTGAGCCGGTTCGTCGACAACAACCTCCTGCTGGTCCTCGTCGAAGGTGCTCACGCGCACCGCGCCGCTCATCAGCACATAGGCGTTCGTCGGAGGATCGCCGATTTTAAAAATCCGCTGCCGCGCGGCGAAGCACTGAAGGTCCACTTGCGAAGCCAGCACTGCCAGCTCTTCTTCGTCGAGCAATTTGAACAAGGATACGTGCTTTAGTTCTTCCGGATTGCAGGGCATGACGCCTCCGAAGTGAAATCTCTGCGGTAGAGTCTACCCTGCGGCGGCAAAAGAAGAACAGCGTCGAGGGGACAGACTTACCCGCCCAGCCGTGCAAGCGCCTCGGCAGAGTGCAGCTTACGCTCCAAATGCCGTTCGAGAGCCTGAAGGACGAAGCGCCTTAAATCGTGCCCTCGGCGTCGCGGCCAAGCCTCTGCGGCAAAAATCGCCACCGGATTGCGCAGCATCCGTTGCGCCAGTTGCCAGGAATCGGCCTCGAGCTGTGCCGTCGTACCGCCGCGATGCAGCGGGCAAAAAAAACCGTCGGCGTAGCTCGAGTAAAAAACCTCTGTCGCATGCAATGCCTCGCCGCACACAATGCAGTGCGCCAGATCCGGCAGCAGCCCCATCAACCGCGTCATCCACAGCGAAAAATAGGTCAGCGGCATCCATACTCCGGCGGATTGGGTTCCGGTCGACTGTAGCTCGCCGGCCTCGGCGCGGGCGGCCGTCGTCTCTTCGAGAACCGAAACAACCAGGCGATAAATGGCGTCTTGCGGATCGCGTTCAGGCAGCGACTCGTCAAGCAGCTCGGTATAAAAGCTCAGCGCGGTCATCCGCAACAGGTCGACCGGAGCCGAGAGCGGTGAACGGATAATTTCAAGCTGGTCGAGCCGGACCAGTTCCTGACGCGGCCGCTCGGCAAACCAGGCTCGCGCCAGCGTCATCGGCTCCAGCGCNNGGCCAGGTGCGCAAAATCACGGCTTCGGAGCTGAGAACGGCCATGCGGATATTATCTTCGCTCGACGGCGGATAGGGTCGAGTCCGCATCGGTGCCAATGGGAAAAACAGCTATATCTATCGTAAGGAAATCTATAAACAGTAAGCATGTCAATCAACAAGTAAGGCATAATAGATAGAGTAAGGAGAAGAACATGCCGACAGCCACGGTCACATCCAAAGGCCAGATCACGATTCCGGCCGAGGTGCGCAAATCGCTTGGGCTCAAAGCCGGAGTTCAAGTGCTTTTCTTTGAAGGCGAAAAAGGCGAATATATCTTTCGCCCCCGTAGCGGTTCGATTTGGGATCTGCGAGGCTGTGTACCCAGGCTTGACCATCCAGTATCCATCGAAGAGATGAACGAAGGCATCGCCGAGGCAGCCGTTGAAAGCTACGTCAAAAGCGTTGGAGAACAGGCAGAAAAGCCCGCCGGCAAAACGGACAATGAGACGGCATGATCGGCTTCGACACCAACATTCTTGTTCGCTTCTTTACCCAGGATAATCCCCGGCAATGCGAACAAACCGACGAGTTGATGCGCTCGCTTTCCGTTGCCAAACCTGCGTGGATAGGCATGGTTACCCTGCTGGAATTTGTTTGGGTACTCACCCGAATCTATCGGATCGGCCAGCATGAAATGGTGCGTATTCTTGACGATCTCTTGGACCGGCCGGAAATCGTCGTGGAGCGGATCGATACCGTGCATGAAGCTCTAAATCTTTATCGCGCCGGCAAGGCCGATTTTGCCGATTGCCTGATTGTCGCTTCGGCACGCGACGCCGGCTGTGATCGCGTTCTTACTTTTGACCGGATCGCCGCACGCGACGCCGGAATGGAGCTGCCGGAGTAGATCGCGGCGAGGCCTTCGGCGCGCAAGCGCGAACGCGCACCCCGCTTCCAGCAGGACGCGCGTCGCTCCGAACGAAAAATTTCGCCTGGAATTACTCGTAATGCTTGGCGTTTTTTTCGGCAAACGAAGCCCATTTTTCGGGCAAATCGTCTTGCGCGAAGATTGCCG
>PMHC01000116.1:0-4989 GCA_003156495.1 Acidobacteriaceae bacterium | reverse complement strand
CCTTGGTGCCGATACAGGGTTCAGCAATGACGTGTGCCATCGGGCAATCTCTCCAGAAAAAATTTTGCGGCCCCGTCTGTTTTCAGTGCCGTCTTGTACTTCTCGTCGCTGATAGTAGCACACCTCGGCACTGAACATCTGGCCTACTTGAAGCGCCAAACCAGTCCCGCGCCCAACCGCAGATCGTTCTGCACGTTGTCGCTTCCGTTGGGCACTTGCGTACGCAGCCAATCGACCTCAACCAACCGCGCCGAAAGGTGATTTTTAAGATGCAGATTCACGCCGCCGCCGGCCAGCAGCGCCAAACTGTTGGCGACAGTTTGCACGCCATTCTTTCCCGGAAAAGCGCTGTTGAAGCCGTTCGCCTCCCCGGCCAGCACCTGCCCATAAATGGAATAAGGCCGCCTGCGCAATGGGTAGCTGTAGCGCGGCCCAAAGGTCGCCGTCACCATATCCAGCCCCACGCCCGAGCCGTGCATGTTGCCCGTGTGCAGCCCGCCAATATCGGCCACTGCGCCCAGTCCGCGCCAAAAGCGCCCCTCAAGCTGCACGCTGCCGCCCTGCTGCCAAAAGCTTGTGCCGTCGGCGCGCGACGCATCGTAAACAATCGCTACCTCCAGTCCGCTCGTGGGCGCTGCCGCCGTTTTGCTTTGCGCCATCAGTGGAGTCGCCAAAATTGCCGCAACAAGTAGTGCTCTGCCCATGTAATTTTTCATCTTCTGTCCCTATCCCTGTTACTGCAGGTTCAGCGTCACGTAAGTGTCGTGCGAATAGCCGCCGCCGGCGGCAGTGATCTTCACGGTGTAATTCTTTTGTGACTGCGAGAAATACCCGCTGCCGCATCCGCCCAGCATCGATGCCGCCGCCAGCCCGCTCAGCAGAACAACCAGGCAAAGCCAGCGCCGCGCCTGCCGACGCACCCGTCCAAAGCCCAGCAATGGCAATAGCAGCAAGGCCAGCGCCAGCTTGCCGCCCAGCCCCGGCTTTTCCGCCCGCGCCGTCGCGGCCGCCGTCTGCACCGTCAAGGTCACGGTTTGCGCGCCGGCGCTGGCGGCAATCGAAGACGGCGTAAAGCTCGCCGTTGCTCCCGTCGGCAACCCACTCGCCGTAAAGCTGATTGTGCCCCCGTAACTGCTATAAATCGGTGCGATCGCAAATGTGTAATTCGCCGCCTGCCCCGGAATCACCGTTTGCGTCGTTGTCGTGCCCGAGTCCGTCCATGTATAGTCCGATCCGTAAACAGTCAAACTCACTGAAGCCTGCGCGCCGCTTGCGTAATCGGTGGTATCGGCCGGCGTATAACTCGCCGTCAGCGTATAAGTACCGTTCGCCAGCACCGTCGAACTGGTAACTGATGTTGCCGTATTCGAGCCGCTCGGCGTCGCCGTATAGCTATACGATCCGCCGCTCAACTGCGTCGTATGCGCCGCGTTGGTGTAGGCTACAGGGTCTAAAACATTGCTCAACGTGGTACCCGCCACAATCGCCGTCGGCGTCGCCCAGGTGATGCTCGGCGTCCCCTGAGCCACGCCAAGCGAGTAGCTTTGCGTGCCGTAATAGCTGTTGGAATCGGTGGCTGCGATGGTGAAGCCGTAGGTGTCGGCGGCTGTCGGCGTGCCGCCCAACACTCCCGCCGTCGTCAGCGTCAATCCTGCCGGCAGCGTGCCGCTATAAACGCTATAGGTATACGAGGTGCTGGTCGCGCCCGTTTCCGAAGAAACGCCGAATTGCTGGCTATATGCCGTACCGACCGTGCCGGCGGCGAGCGTCGAACTCGCCGGCGTTACTACAATCTCGACCGCCGCGCCGCTCAGATTGATCGTCTGCGTGGCGTAGCTTGGAGAAGCCGCGTTCAGCGTGTTGTCGGTGAGCGTGATCGTGCCGGTAATCGTGCCGGATTGCGTGGCGGCCGGCGTAAACTCAACCGCCAGCGTGCAGCTTTCGCCTTCGGCCAACGTGCCGGTAGCCGAGCAAGTGGTGGCGCTGCCGAGCGTAAAGCCATTGGAAATGCTCAATCCGGCAAAGCTCAGGTCGGCGTTGCCGTTGTTGGTCACCGTCACCGTTTGCGCGGCGCTGGTGGCGCCCGCGCTGGTGGTGGCAAAGCTCAGGCTCGGCGGCGTGGCCAAAGGCAGCTCATAGACTGCGTTGTGAAGGCCATCGGCGGCAAAGAGGTTGCCGCTCCCGTCCACCGTTATGGCATAGGGGTATATGGAACCGCTGCTCACAGTCCTGACGGTCGAATCGCTCGAGACCTCGCCGTTGACCGCCACAATCTCCTCGACCGTGCCATTGTTGAAATTGGCGACAAAGAGATTGCCACTCGCGTCCACCGCCACGTCGGTAGGATTTCTGAAATTGCTGCCCACGGTATTAACCGTGGAAGCGCTGGAGACCGCGCCATTGACCGCCACAATCTCGTACACCGCTTTATTGATGTAATCGGCAACAAAAACATTGCCGCTCGCGTCCACCGCCACACCATTGGGTGTAGAAAATCCGCTACCTACGCTCTTGACCGTCGATGAGCTGGAGACCGCGCCGTTCACCGCCACGATCTCAGACACCTTACCCGTCGAATAATCGGCGACGAAGAGGTTGCCACTCGCGTCCACCGCCACGTCATCGGGGTCAGTAAAACCGCTGGCCACGGTCTTGACCGTCGGAGAGCTGGGAATGACGCCGTTGACCGCGACAATCTCTTTGACAACGCCCAAGCCAGATTGACCGCTTCTCGAATCGGCGACGAAAACATTGCCACTGCCGTCCACCGCTACGCTCTCAGGATTGTAAGAACCATCCTTAAGCACGGTTTTGACCGTCGGAGAGTTGGGAATGACACCGTTGACCGCAACAATCTCCTTCACCGAGAAACTGTTTGTATCGACGACGAAGAGGTCGCCATTGCCGTCCACCGCTACGCCATTGAGAAAACTGAAACCGCTGGCCACGGTGCTGGCGGTGGTGTTGCTCGGGAAAGAAATCTGCGGCCCCGAGCCGATGCCGTAAACCGGGGCCGAGGCCAGCACCGCTGTGCCTGCCGCATTCATCAGTTGCACCGCCCCCAGCCGCTGGCCGGGATACAGCGGCGTAAAGCTGACATCGACGGTGCAGGTGCCGGTCGAAGTAATCGAACCCGAGCAGGTCGTCGATTTGATGGCGAAGTCCTTGCCCGTCGCTCCCTGCGTCAGCGCCACCGGCGCGCCGAAGCTCCCTGCCGTGGTGACGTTGAAGGTCAACTCGGCGGTGGTTGTGCCGGTCGAGCCCACCGCTACCGTGCCCAGATTCACCGCCCCCAACTGCAGCTTGCCGCCATTGTCAACCGAACTGTCGGCTCCGTAGTAGAGGTTGCCCTTGGGGTCAGCAGCCAGGCTGCGTACAGGATAGTTACCGCCAGTAGTGTAGAAAGTGGTGGCCGAGGAGGCATAGGAGCCGCTCGAGTAGGCAAATTTATTGATCGCGGTGCCTGTCGCGACATATAGACTTCCGTCCGCGCCGACAGCCAGCGCATTGTAATCAACGGAGGCCATTACTGTCGCCGAGTAGGAGGAGCCCGACGCGGTAAATTCAACAAGATTCGATTGGGATTCAAATGTGGCGAAGACCGTACCGTCGCTTCTGACGGCCAAGGCTGCAGCTTGACTAGAAGAAGAGTCGTTGATTTCCGTGCCGGTTTGCGAGTAAGCGCCGCCGCTCAGCGTGTACTTATAGAGATTTCTATCCGTTTTAATCAGGTAAAGATTTCCGCTGCCGTCCAGCGCCAAAGCCTTCGCCTCGATGCTGCCAATGGGTGTGGACGCGGAGGCATAGGTGCCCGTCGAGGCCGTGTAGGCATACTCGTGAACCGGGCTACCATTTGAGGCGACAAAGACATCTCCGCTGGCATCGACGGCAACGCCCCATACCGTTCCCTGTTCGCTGGCGATGGTTGCCGCCTGCGTGTACCCCTGACCGCTGGGCGTGTACTTGATTACGACTCCGCCGTTATCCCAGGTGGCAACGTAGACATTTCCGCTGCCGTCAGCCGCCGTGGGCGAGCCCGCGAAGGGCAGCGTCGAGGCCGAGTAAGCAAACGATGCCGCCTGCGCTTGGAGTTGCTGACCGCCCAGCGCCAGCGCGCCAAGCAATAGCAAAAGCCCGGCCGCGCGGCGCGGCAGCCGGTTAATCATATGAAGGGGAAAAAACAAGATGGAAGCAAAAGGGGGTTTTTGCGGGGCGAACATGGATGTCTTTCTCTCCTGGGAACACTCAACGGTTAGCGTGGCGCCCCTAAGCGACCAGCGCTCATACATGTGCCGGGACGGAAAGATAGCGGACGCGCTTCAGTCAGCAAAATAAGTCATATAGCGAATACTTGCTCAGCATAGCAAGAACGGTGTGGCAAAATTTTGGGACAAAGGCTTTTGATTCAGAGAGAGTTTCTAAATGGTATCGAAGGGGGATTTTTCCCACAGGGGCTTCATGAGCGCGAAAAATGCCTAATGTTTAGTGAAATTGACACGAGAACCTCCGCGGCTGAAAAGGGTGCGGAAAAACTCCGTCGCAGTCGTGTTTTTGAAGGGGCACGACTTTAGTTTTTATCCGTGCCGTAAACTCAATCAAATCAANNTTTCCGCAGCCTCTTCAGCCGTAGACGCTACCCTGCCCTTTGCAGATCATTTCTCTCTTCTGGCGCATGATCTATGCAGCACCATCTCGGCCTGGCGCTTCCCAGGCTCGGAAGAAAAATTTTTCGCCAAAAATCTGCACCGCCAATAGTGCAAAATCGCCTACTGAAATTTGTAGACATATTAAAATCTTATATTTACATGTTTACCAAATAGACAACAAAAATGCCCCGTACCATTAAAACCACTCCATAATCAGCAATCCAAATCCACGCAAGAATCCGGATTTAAATTATTGCTCCCAAATGGCTTACACGCTCATACCGCGCAGACGCGCGAACTCCTCCGGCGTCGGAATCGGCTCCAGGTCGCGCCCGGCAAACAT
>PMHC01000002.1 GCA_003156495.1 Acidobacteriaceae bacterium | reverse complement strand
CATGGACGAGTTGGGCGACGACGCGCTGCTCGGGCAAACCAAGCCGCTTTACGAAGAGCAGAGCACCAACCAGATAGGAGAGGCTGAGGCGCTCGCCCCCAGCACGGCACGGCATAGCTTCCACCTGCGCGCCGATCAGCGCCAGACAATTCAGCAGGTCTTTCAGGCTTACGGCCTGACGGCAATGCTCGACGAAAGCGTGCACCCGATGCAGGTCCGCTTCGATCTGGACGAGGCCACCTTCGACCAGGCCGCGCACGCCCTGGAACTGGCGACGAAAAGTTTTTATTCACCCCTGGACGCGCACCGCGTCGTTGTAGCCGGCGACACGCGCGAAAACCGCCAGAGGTTCACGCGACTGGAAATGGAAACGGTCTACCTGAGTGGATTGAGCGACACGGAACTGACCGAGATCGAAACCGTGGCTAAAAATGTTTTCGGCATTCAGAAGGCCAAAGCCAATCCCACGTCGCACACACTTACGCTGCGCGGCCCCAGCTCGACGCTGCAGATCTTCAACGCCACGTTGCGCAGCCTTTTAGACGGTCGCAGCCAGGTGCTGCTCGATGTGCGCATGATTCAGGTTTCGCACACCGGCGCGCGCGTAACCGGCGTGCAGTTGCCGCAAACCATGACCGCCTTCAACCTCTATGCGGAGGAACAATCGATCCTCAGCCAAAACTCGACGCTGGTGCAAGAGATCATCTCGTCGGGGTTGGCCTCGGCCAACGATCCGTTGGCAATTCTCGCCATTCTGATCGCATCCGGAGAGGTATCGAGCACGCTCTTGTCGAGCGGATTCGCGGTCTTCGGCGGCGGCATCACGGAATCAGCTCTGGAGCCAGGCTCGGCAACGCTCAACATCAAGCTGAATACCACCAACTCGCACGCGCTCGATCAGATCCAGCTACGCCTGCAGGACGGTGAAGAAGGAACGATCAAAGAGGGCGAAAGGTATCCCATCCAGACCTCTTCCTATTCCGGCCTGTCGTCGAACTCCACCAGCATCGCCGGGCTGACCTCGTCGGGAACATCAAGCGCGCTCTCTTCCCTGATCTCTTCGCTGAGCAGTTCGGCCAGCATCCCCATGGTGCAGTATGAGGACTTGGGACTGACCCTGAAGACCACGCCCCGCGTGCTGCGCAACGGCAACGTGGCATTGGGCGTCAACATGAAGCTCGACTCGCTTTCGGGAAGCACACTCTCCGGCAATCCGATCCTGAACAACCGCGTCTACTCGGGAGACGTAATCGTCAAAGAGGGAGAAGCGACTGTGATCGCCACCGAGTTGGACAAAACACAGAGCCGCGCCTTGAGCGGAACGCCGGGGTTGAGCGAGATTCCAGGACTGAGCAGCCTGAGCAGTAACGATAAGGAGATAGACACGTCAACGCTGGTGATCGTGATAACGCCGCACGTGGTGCGCGGCTCGCAGGCCGCCGGGCATACAGCGATGATGCGTGTGGAGAAGGGCGCGGGAGTGCAGTAAGACAAGTATGCCGGCCCGCCCGCCAACGCGAACGAACCGGCATAGGCAAAAAAACAGCTTACTTGCCGGCGACGCCGTCGAGCTGCGCCTGGAATTCAACGATCTTCTTCAACGAATCATACGGCGCGTTGGCCGGCACTTCATGGCCATTGATAACCAGCATGGGAACCTGATTGATGCCCAGATCCTCAGCCAGCTTGATGGAGGCATCGACGTAAGCCTTAGCCTCGGGCGTTGCGGCGCAGGCCGAAACCTTTGCTGGATCGAGACCGGCCTTGGTAACGGCGCTGTTCAACGTAAGCACTGCGCCATCGGCGGTAGCCAGACCGTCCTGCCCCTCAAATACGGCGGCGGTGAACTGGAAGAAAGCATTGCTGCCAGCCTGTTTGTTCACGCAGAAGCCGTATTCGGCCGCGCGCACGGACTCGGGATGGACCGCCACCAGCGGAAAGGCCTGAAACACGATGCGGGCCTTGGGGTAATCGGCAACCAGTTTGTCGATGTTGGCCTGGGCCTCTTTGCAGTGGGGGCACTGATAGTCGGCGAACTCGACCAGTTCCAGATCTTTGGCTGCCGAACCGCGATAGGGACCATTGGCGCGCTGCTCCAGCTTCTGGCGCGCTTCGGCGAAGGGATGCTCACCAAAAGCAATAACCGTATCGCCGGTGATGATGTGCTTGCCGTCGGGCAAAGTGAAGAAAGAGAAGGCCTGGGGCTTCTCTTTGCCGGTTTTGTCGCCGATAAACACAATCACCTTTGAAACACCCTCTACAGGCGTCTTGAAAATGGCCTGCACCTGCCAGACGCGGTTCTCGTCGAAGCCCCAATTGGCGTGCAGAAAAGCATTCACCACCTCTTTGGTGGGCGATGCGGCGGTAAAGTTAGCCGGATTTGGCTTTGGGAAAGCCGGCGCGGCGGATGGAGCCGGCGCGGCAGGGGCAGACGAAGGCTGGGCCGGTGGCACCTGCTGCTGGCCAACGGCCTGGAAGGCCGGGACAAAAAGAGCGATCAACGCGGCGGCGTTGAGGAAATGAATCGACGGACGGGTCAAGCTGTTCTCCTTCACTCGCGGGAAAATTCCCTCAAATTAGCTTATACCCGCGCCAGCCATTTACGGAGGCAAATCTCCGGGCCAGCGCAAGAGCAAAACCTGACTTTTTCGGTTTTTTTTCGGTCCTCAAGAGCCTGCCGGCGCTCGGTTTAGACCTGAACCTTGACCGCGATGGGGAACCTGCGCCCCATGCCGAAGGACTTGGCGGTGACCTTGAGAACCGGAGCGGCCTGCTGGCGCTTGTATTCGGAGCGCTCGACCAGCCGCACCACCCGCCGGACCTGATCGAGCGGAAAACCGTGCGCGGCGGCGATCTGCTCGGGGGTTTCGTAGCGCTCCACATAGGCTTCGAGAATCGGATCGAGCATCTCATAGGGCGGCAGCGAATCGGTGTCCATCTGGCCGGGACGCAACTCGGCCGAAGGCGGTTTGGTCAAAATATCCTCGGGGATGATCTCCCGTTCGCGATTGAGCCAGCGGCAGACGGCGTAGACGCGGGTCTTGACCAGATCGCCGATCACCGCCAGCGCGCCGACCATGTCGCCATAAAGTGTGCAGTAGCCGACGGCCATCTCGGATTTGTTGCCGGTGGTCAGCACCAACGCGCCCAGCTTGTTCGAAAGCGCCATCAGCAGCGTGCCGCGAATGCGCGGCTGAATGTTTTCCTCGGTCAGGTCTTCTTTCAGGCCGCGGAAGAGCGGTTCCAGCGAACGATTAAAGTCGGCGAAGAGCGTGGAGATGGAAATGGTCTCGAAGCGAATACCGAGATTGGCGGCCAACTTGACGCTATCGTCAATCGAGCCGGCCGACGAGTAGGGGCTGGGCATACCAACGGCGATGACGTTTTCCGGACCGAGAGCCTCGGCGGCAATGGCGGCCACCAGCGCCGAGTCGATGCCGCCGCTCAGGCCCACCAGCACCTGGCGAAATCCGCACTTGCGAACGTAATCCCGCGTGCCCAGGACCAGGGCGTTGAAAGCGGCTGCGGTATCGTCCTGTTCCGCAGCCCTCCCCTGCATTTCCGGGCCCGGCGCAGCGAAGGGATCCAGCACCACCAGATCCTCCTCGAATGAGGCCGCCTGGGCGGTCAACTCGCCCCGCCCGTTAAGGGCCAGCGACGAGCCGTCGAAGATCAGGCTGTCGTTGCCGCCCACCTGGTTGCACATCAGCACCGGCACGCCATCCCGCCGCGCAATCGCTGCCAGCATCTCACGGCGTATCGCCCGCTTGCCGTGCCAGAACGGCGACGACGACAGATTGATGTGCACCGCGGGCTGCTGGCGCATCAGCTCTTCCATGGGATCGACCGGATAGAGCCGCCGCGGCCAGAAATTTTTGTCGTTCCAGGCGTCTTCGCAAATGGTGATGGCCAGACGCAAGCCATCGAGTTCGATCACCTTCTGCGGCGCGGCGGGCGAAAAGTAGCGTTGCTCGTCGAAGACATCGTAAAACGGAAGCAGGCGCTTGTGCTGTTCGAGCAGCAGTTGGCCGCGGTCAAGCAGCACCGCGGCGTTAAAAGCCGGCTTGTAGCCCATCGATGAAAAGCGGTCGGTAGGCAGCCCAGGCTGGCCATCTTCGCGGCCGACCGGCAGCGCGACGCCGGCCAAAACGGCCGTAGGCAGATCGCGCGTGGCCGCGGCCAGTTCATCGACGGCCGTACGGCAGCGCGCCAGAAAGCTGGGTTTTTCCAAAAAATCCGCGGGCGGGTAGCCGCAGATGGCAAGTTCGGAAAAAACCGTCAACCGCGCGCCCAGGGCGGCGGCGCGGCGGCTCACGGAGACAATCTTATCGAGGTTTCCCGTAAAATCCCCAACCGTGGGGTCGATCTGGGCCAGCGCAATCTTCACATGCTCAGTTTACCGTGTCGGAGACGGAAAGGCCGCCTGACGAATGGGCGGCCTCGATGAGATCATGTGCGCTTCGTCTAGATTCCGGTGCCGGCGAAAACCACGCCGATGGTGCGCAGAACAATTTTGATGTCGAGCCAGATGCTCCAGTGCTCGATGTAGGCAACATCGAGCGAAACATAGCTGGCGAAGGAGGGATCCTGGCGGCCCTGCACCTGCCACAAGCCGGTAATGCCTGGCGTAACGTCGAGCCGGCGCAGATGGCTGAGGTTATATTTACGCACCTCGCCGCCCAGCGGCGGCCGCGGGCCGACGACGCTCATTTCGCCGCGCAGAACGTTAACGAACTGCGGCAGCTCATCGAGCGAATACTTGCGCAGAAAGCGCCCCAGATGGGTGATGCGGGGATCGTCAACCACCTTGAAGAGCACGTCGTCGCGCTCGTTCATGCTCATCAACTCGGCGCGGCGCTGGTCGGCGTCGCGAACCATGGTGCGGAATTTGAGGCAATGAAAAACAATGCCCTTTTTGCCGATGCGCTCGGCGGCGTAAAAAACCGGGCCGGCGGAATCGAGCTTGATGGCGATGGCGATCGCCAAAAAGAGCGGCGCCAGCAAGATCAACGTTACCGAGGCGAAGACGATGTCGAAAACGCGCTTCAGCATCAGCCCCAGTTCATGCGTCCGGCCGCGATGCAGCGGGATGGTGGGAAACTGGCCGATGTATTCAATCGGACTGTCCCAGGCAAAACCGTCGTACATATCGGGAACGACGCGCAGGTCCACGCCGTGGATGNNCCGCGCTCGCAGGGCGTGGTGAAGAAGATCTCGTCGACAAATTGCTTGCGCGCCTGCTGAAAAAGCGTGTCCAGCGTACCGACAATCTCGGTGGCGTCAACCGCTTGGCAGGGATTGGCGTCGGGCAATTTGATGAAGCCCTTGAAGGTGAAGCCAAGGTGCCGGATGCGATCGACGTGATAGCGCAGAGCCACGGCCTCGGCTCCGGTGCCTACGATCAGGATATTGCGCGTATCCAGCCCGCGCTCGAAGCGCCGGTAGAGCACGAAGCGATAGACCAAACGCCGCAGCCCCAGGAGCACCACGACCAAGCCAATGATGCTGATGACGATGGCGCGGGGAACGTCGTCGGCGTGCACCAGATAGAGAGCGCCGGCCAGCAACAGGCCCGCGCTAAGGCTGGCCTGCACGCTTAACCGCTGTTCATTGAGCGAACTGGCCAAACGGGCCGGCGTATAGAGATGCAACCGGCGACTGATCAAAATCAACATCGCCGTAAATCCGCAAAGCGCGACCAGCAAAAGCCCCGTCGCGCGATCGTGCATCAAGATGCCGCGCCAAAAGCTCCGCGCACCCACAAGGGGAGCAAGATGGAATTTATAGAGCGTGACCGCGATCGCAACGCCAAAAACCGTCAGCACATCGGCGGCCATCCACACTTTGGCCGCGTTTCGGGGACTTCGCGGAGAAGCGGCAGCGGCACTGGCTTCCCATTCAGACGGGGAGGCCATGGTAGACGTATTTTTTTGCCAAAACTCTGAACTCGCCATAGGGGAACGCAGACCTCAAACTCTCAAAAACTCATCGGCCATAGCCGTAGGGAAGTGCCCTAAAAGAGAGCCCGTGCAGCCTTGTTCGCTATTGCAAATCTAGCTGGCTGCAACTGATTGATTCCAGCTTCGCTCAGGTGGAGGGGAACAGCAAGGGGAATAACGCTTCCAACAGATTACGAAGCTGCGGTGAGGTGGTTACCAGAGGTTAAAACACTTTAATGTACCATTTTAAAGCGCATTTGCAACAGAAATGTCAATTTTTATTTATGGGGATTTCGTAGGCGTCAAGTTCTAGAAAACGGCGGATATCCGCATCAGTCGAGGCGAAAAACCCCTGAACCGGTCCGAAATAGCGCGCCTGGCCCTCGTCCAAAAAGAGCACGGAATCGGCCAGCCGCCGGGCAAAACGCGTATCGTGGGTCACCACGATGCT
>PMHC01000335.1:2758-3427 GCA_003156495.1 Acidobacteriaceae bacterium | reverse complement strand
ATCTGCGGCAGGAGTTGCTGGGCTTCGGGTGACACTGGATTTAATACAACTTCAAGCGGTTACGCAGCTAGCGCAGAGAAAAGCTGACGAAGCCCGCGCCGAAATCGGCAGGCAGATCGATGGGGGGTGGCGCGGCTGGCAGGCGGTCGGCGAGCGCGCCTTGGGGGCGAAAGCGCTGCACGGCGAAGGTGGAGACGCCGAGGGCGAGCAACTGCGATTTGAGGGCGAGCATGTCGGCGAGGCTGAGCAGCGCGGGATGCAGCGTGGTACGCACTTCGTAGGGGAGATGGCTGGCGAGCAGAAGGCGCAGGCTTTCAAGCGCGCTGTCTCCGCTGCCTTCGACGCCGGTGATGCGGGCGTAGTCGGCAAAGGGGGCTTTTACGTCGAAGCCGACCCAGTCGAGCAAGGGAAGAAGTTGCGCGAAGCGCTCGGGCGCCATGCCGGCTGTGTGCAGCGCAACGCGAAAACCGAGCGCGCGAACTTGGCTGACGGCATCGAGCAGCGCGGGCTGAAGCGTGGGCTCGCCGCCGGAAAAGACAACGGCATCGAGCAGGCCGACGCGGCTTTTCAAAAACTCAATAATCGAAGGCCAGCTAAGCAATTCGTTAGCTGCGGCCGGGCGCAGGCCGGGATTGTGGCAGTACGGACAATCCCAGGCGCAGCCCTGGC
>PMHC01000335.1:0-2723 GCA_003156495.1 Acidobacteriaceae bacterium | reverse complement strand
CGCTCCTCGTCGGTGAGAGTGAGGGTTTCGAGTGCATCGATTGTAGCGATTGCGGTTGCCATGAGACTCCTTTATGGGGGTTAGGCCTTTACGGCTTCCTGTTGTTTGCGAGCCAGCAATTCGGCGTCGCACTTGGGGCAATAAACGTGCTCGCCGGAGAGATAGCCGTGCTTGGGGCAGATGGAAAAGGTGGGCGTGATGGTGATGTAGGGCANNCCGAAGAGATGCGCTCGCCCATGTAGAGATGGAGTACGGTGCCGCCGGTATATTTTTTCTGCAAATCCTCTTGCAGCGCGAGGGCCTCGAAGGCGTCGTCGGTGTAGCCGGCCGGAAGCTGGCTGGAGTTGGTGTAATAAGGCTCGTCGGGCGTGCCGGCTTGCAGAATGTCGGGGAAACGCTTGCGGTCTTCACGCGCGAAACGGTACGTGGTGCCTTCGGCGGGCGTCGCTTCCAGGTTATACATGTGGCCGGTTTCTTCCTGGAATTTGACGATGCGCGCGCGCACGCGATCGAGAAAGCGCAGGGCCAGAGCGCGGCCGGCTTCGGTGGTGATGTTGTCGGCGTCGGAGCTGAAGTTGCGAATCATCTCATTGATGCCGTTGACGCCGATGGTCGAAAAGAAATTGCGCAGCGTGACCAGATAGCGCTTGGTGTAGGGGAAAAGACCGTTGTCCATGTGTCGCTGGATGACTTTGCGCTTGATCTCGAGGCTGGCGCGCGCAATCTCAAGCAGCTCGTCGAGCCGCGCCAGCAGCGCTTCTTCATCGCCGCGATGCAGATAGCCGAGCCGCGCGCAGTTGAGCGTGACCACGCCGACCGAGCCGGTCTGCTCCGCCGAACCGAAGAGGCCGTTGCCGCGCTTGAGCAGCTCGGTCAAGTCGAGTTGCAACCGGCAGCACATGGAGCGGACCATATTCGGCTTAAGGTCGGAGTTGATGAAGTTCTGAAAGTAGGGCAGGCCGTACTTGGCCGTCATTTCGAAAAGGAGATCGGTGTTCGCGCTCTCCCAGGGAAAATCGGGCGTGATGTTATAGGTCGGAATGGGGAAGGTAAAGACGCGGCCCTTGGCGTCGCCGGCGGTCATCACTTCAATGTAGGCGCGATTGATTGTGTCCATCTCCGGCTGCAGGTCGCCGTAGGTGAAGGGCATGGTTTCGCCGCCGATGACGGGGCGCTGCTCGCGCAGATCTTCCGGGCAGGTCCAGTCAAAGGTGAGGTTGGTGAAGGGGGTTTGCGTGCCCCAGCGCGAGGGCACGTTCAGGTTGTAGACCAGCTCCTGAATCGACTGGCGCACCTCGGTGTAAGAGAGCTTGTCTTTGCGCAAAAAGGGCGCCATGTAGGTGTCGAAGGAGCTGAAGGCCTGCGCGCCGGCCCACTCATTTTGCAGCGTGCCGAGAAAGTTGACGATTTGGCCGACGGCGCTCGAAAGATGCTTGGGCGGACCGGCCTCGACCTTACCTGGCACGCCGTTGAGCCCTTCGGTGAGCAGCGTGCGCAGCGACCATCCGGCGCAGTAGCCGGCCAGCATGTCCAGATCGTGAATGTGAATGTCGCCTTCGCGATGGGCGCGGCCGATCTCGGGCGTATAGACGTGCGAAAGCCAGTAGTTGGCAACGACTTTGCCGCTGACGTTCAGAATCAGTCCGCCGAGCGAGTAGCCCTGATTGGCGTTGGCGTTCACGCGCCAGTCGGCGCGGTCGAGATACTCGTTGATGGAAGAGGCGACATCGACCATCGTGCGCTGGTCGCGGCGCAGGCGAGAGCGCTGCTCGCGGTAAACGATGTAGGCGCGCGCGGTGGAAAAATGATTGGCCGAGATCAGCACCTGCTCGACCACATCCTGAATCTGCTCGATGTGTGGCGAGCGGTCGTGAAAGCGATGGGCAATGACTTTGAGAGCCTGAATGGTGAGCAGTTGCGCTTCGCCGGCATCAAAAGCGCCGGTGGCTTTACCTGCACGCTCGATCGCCGAGCGAATTTTTTCGCCGTCCAATGGGACGGTAGCGCCGCTGCGCTTGATGACGGAGGCGGGGGGAAGAGTGGTCGTATTCGGCATCGGATCTCCAGAGACGGATCGGCGATGTCGAGGCAAGGACGCTATGCGAGGAAAGAGATGGCTGTGCGCCAAATAGACCTGTGCAAGCGACCCGCCGGTACACCCCGCCCGTGGACGTTCAATTGATTACGGCAGGTCTCCTGGCTCGCGGGTCGCTGCGGTCATCCAGCCTTCCCATCCCCCGAAGGGGCAGTGGCGTGAGTGGATGACGGCTCTTCGCTTACAGTTGCGGGGGCAGCGTTGGATTAGTCAAAAAGGCAAAAAGCGACAGTACCAACTTCCCTATTGGCCCCAGATTTAGTGCTTCCGGGGAACCGTAACGCTACCGACTGTAGCCCGATCGCATTTGCATGTCAAGGTGACTATTGCACACATGGTGTGGAAAAGAAGCCGGCGGAGGGGGCAATGCCCCTCGCCAGCAGCTATTCGACCGTGACCGATTTGGCCAGATTACGCGGTTGATCGACGTCGCAGCCGCGCCGTACCGCGATGTAGTAGGCCAGCAGTTGCAGCGGTACGATTTCGATCAGCGGCGAGAGCATCTCCGGCGCCGGCGGAATGGCGATGACGTGCTCGACGAGAGTGCCGATGGTGGAATCGCCCTCGGTGGCGATGGCGATCACGCGTCCGCTGCGCGCCGTCACTTCCTGAATGTTCGAGAGCGTCT
>PMHC01000173.1 GCA_003156495.1 Acidobacteriaceae bacterium | reverse complement strand
CGACGACATTCTGGCCCAGTTGCGGATGATTGCCGGGCAAGAAGATGTGGTGGCCGAAGACGCGGCACTGGCCTTGCTGGCCGAGGCTGGCGACGGATCGATGCGCGACGCGCTGTCGATCATGGATCAGGCGATTGCATCGGCTCCGGTAGAAGACGGCAAGCCCACGCTTAAGACCGACCAGATTCGCGACCTGATGGGCTCGGTGCCCAACGCGGTTTTCGAACGGCTGCTGGAGGCCGTCTCCGAGAGCCAGAGCGCCACGCTGCTGGAAGAGTTGAATGAGCTGCTCAACGCCGGGCATAGCGCGCTCTCGCTGGCGCGGCAAATGGTCCATTACCTGCGCAACGCTCTGATGGCTAAAGTGGGCGGCGAAAAGACCGAGCTGTTGCAGGTTTCCTCAGACGAACGCGCCCGCGCGCTGCGCACAGCCGCGCTTTTCAGCGAAGAGGAACTGACGCGCGACCTGCAAATTCTGCTGCGCACCTTCGACGATTTGAATTACCGCCAGGAGCAGCGATTCCACCTGGAGTTGGGGCTGCTCAAACTGATTCACGCGCAGCGGTTGCTGCCGATTGAAGAACTGCTGAGCGGCATTAAAAGCGGCAGCTTACGCGGCGCGGCGATGACCGGGGGATCGCGCACGGTTGCGAGCGGAACACGAACGACGGGCGCGGCGACGAGTGCGTATTCAACTCATGCGACGGCCAGCTCAAGCTCCGCATCTGGCCCGGTGATGAGCGCGGTCAGCAGCACGATGCCGAGAGCGACGCGTAACGAACCGGTTCCCTTCCCGGCCGTGGCGGCGCAAACGGCAGGCGGCTATGCCGCAACGGCCACGCTGACCGAAGGGGCGCTGGCCAAAGCTCCCGAAGCGGAGACTCTTCCGCCGGGCGAATTGAATGCCGAGAGCTTGCGCCAGGCCGTGGTTTCGGCGCTATCGAAGGCCGGACACGGTTCCGCGGCGCAATTGCTGGGCTCTGGAAACTGGACGCTCGGCAATTTCGGCGTGCGTGTCGTTGTGCCGGGCGTGGGCAAAAAGATGCTTGCCCTGACGGTGAACGCAGCGGCGGATAAGGTCGTACGGAACGAGTTGCAGCGGCTGGGCGCGTCATCGCGCTTTGAAGCCACGGCCGATATGGGCGCGACTCCGGCAGCGGCGGCCAAGCCCGTTGTAGCCGCCGGCAGCGCGCAGGAAGCGGCGCTGAAGCATCCGATGGTCAAGCGCGCGCAGGAGCTTTTTAAAGCCGAAGTGCGCAGCGTGGTCGATCTTCACCTGCGGTAAGAGCCGAGCGAGGTAATAGCCAATGATTAATCCTCTAAAACTTTCCGAGATGTTCTCCCAAGCCGGGCAGATGCAGGAAGAGATGCAGCGCAAGCTGGGCGAGACGGTGGTCGAGGCGGGCAGCGGCGGCGGCGCGGTGTCGGCAACGATGAACGGCAAGAAGGAACTGCTTAAGCTGCACATCGATCCGGCGGCGGTGGTTGGACTCAGCGGCGACAAACCGGACGTGGAGATGCTGGAGGATCTGATTGTGGCCGCGATCAACGAGGCGGGGCGCAAGGCCGACGAGGCGATCAAAACGAGCGTACAGGATCTGTTGGGCGGATTGAAGCTGCCGGGAATGAGTTAACAGGAGTACAGAAGCGATGACAGAGCCGATGGAGCGCAGAGATTTTCTAAAAGTGGGAACCGTTGCCAGGGCAACCACAGAGCACACGGAAGCTCATGTGGCATTCTCGGAAAGCTACCAAGCCAGCGCGACGATTCATGTCTCCCAG
This sequence comes from Acidobacteriaceae bacterium, assembly GCA_003156495.1. Lineage (GTDB taxonomy): Bacteria > Acidobacteriota > Terriglobia > Terriglobales > Acidobacteriaceae > Telmatobacter. Next base: position 3,288 of record PMHC01000173.1, on the reverse strand, counting down.
TTATACGACAACCTTTATCTGTTGCAGAACGCGGGCGGCAATGTCGTGCTGCAAACCGGCGACGATGGAAATCTGCTGATCGACTCCAGCTTTGCGCTGTCTGCTCCGCGGATTTTGGAGACCATTGCCCGACTGACGCCGCAGGCGCAGGCCGGCGGAATCCTCATCAACACCCATTGGCACCTCGACCATACCGGCGGCAACGCGGAGATGCATAAGGCGGGATTCAGAATCATCGCCCATCGCAAGACCCGCGAACGGCTTTCGACGCCGCAGATCTCGATGCTCACGCACGAAAGCATTCCGCCTTCGCCGCCGGAGGCATGGCCGGAGATCGGCATCGACGAGCGGCTTACGATCTGGCGCAACGGCGACGTGATTGACGTGAAGCACATTCCGCCCTCGCACTCCGATACCGATCTCTCTATTAGCTTTAGCAAGGCCGATGTGCTGCACATGGGGGACTTGTGGTTCAACGGAATCTATCCGGTCATCGACGAGATTTCAGGCGGCTCGATTAGCGGCACAATTCACGAGGTCGAAAAGGTTCTGGCTGAGGTTTCCGCTTCGACGAAGATCATTCCCGGCCACGGACCGGTAGGCGGCAAAGACGAACTGCAAAAATTCCATGCGATGCTCACCGGCATTCGCGACAAAGTAGCGGCGCTGAAAACCCAGGGGCTGAGCGAAGAAGCCGTCATCGCGCAAAAGCCCACGGCGGAGTTCGACGCTACATACAAAGAAGAGTACATGAAGATCGACGCGCTTGTCGGGGTTGTCTACAGAACGCTTTAGGAGGGTCGAGTGTCACGCTATGCCGAGCCGTTGGCCAGACTCATCGAGGAACTGAAGAAGCTGCCCGGCGTGGGCGCGAAAAGCGCGCAGCGGTATGCCTTTCACATTTTGCGATCGAGCGACGAAGACGCCGCCGCGCTGGCCGATGCCGTGCGCGGATTGAAGGCCAGCCTGCGGCTCTGCTCTATCTGCAACAACGTTACCGATGTCGATCCGTGCGTCTACTGCTCGAGCGCGGTGCGCAATCGGCGGCAGGTTTGCGTGGTGGAAGAGCCGACCAACATCGCTTCCGTCGAGCGGACGCAGCGCTACATGGGCGTCTACCACGTGTTGCACGGAACCATTTCGCCTCTGCACGGCATTGGGCCGGATCAGTTGCGCGCCGACTCGCTTGTTGCGCGCGTGGAGCGCGGCGAAGTGGACGAAGTGATTTTGGCTACCTCGCCGACGCTTGAAGGCGAGGCGACGGCCGACTGGCTGACACAATCGCTGCGCCGCTTCGCGGTCAAGATCACGCGCATCGCAACAGGCGTTCCGGCCGGCAGCGACATCGAGTACGCCGACGAAGTGACGATGGCGAAAGCGATCGAGGGCCGGCGCGAAGTTTGAGTAATTTTCCCCAGCCGCACAAGAGAATGCGGGATGAGCAGTTTCACCCATCCCGCAGAGATAAAAATTATTTGAAATACTCGAGTCTTCCCATAACCTACTTTGCCAGTTGATCGAGAGCCAGATTCAGTTCGAGCACATTGACGCGCGACTCACCGAGCACTCCGAGCTGGCGCGGCGTGGTGTGCGCGGCGACGAATTTGTGAAGCGACTCTTCAGAGAGTCCGCGCGCTTTGGCGACACGCGCGACCTGATAGCCGGCGTTGTCGGGCGTGATGTCGGGATCGAGGCCGGAGCCAGAGGTGGTCACCGCGTCAATAGGAACGGGCTTGCCGGAGTTTTGCGCGGCCAGCTTGTCGATGTNNTCGTAACCGTTGCCCGCAGCCGAGGGGCGGGGATGGAAGTAGCGGTCGGAGGTGAAGCTCTGCGCGATCAGCTCCGAACCGATGACCTGGCCGTTGCGCAGGATGAGGCTGCCGGCGGCTCTGTGCGGAAAGAAGAGGCTGGCCAGACCGGTCATCAGCAGCGGATAGCCCAAGCCAAAGAGCAGCGCCGTGACGATGGTAAAGAGAATAGAAGTCTTCCAGATGGAGTGCTCGACCGGAGCCGCTGGCAGGGGAACACCATGCGTTGCTACGCGAGCCACCGAATTTTCGTGAACTGAAACTGTATCCGTATGCACGTTCAATCTCCTTGCTTACGCCAAGTGCAGCGCCACCAGGCACAGGTCGATGGCTTTGATGCCGATAAAGGGAATGATGATGCCGCCGACGCCATAGATGAGCAGGTTCTGGCGCAGTAGCACGTCGGCCGCCTTGGGCTCGTACTTGACGCCCTTAAGAGCCAGCGGAATCAGGGCCACGATAATCAGGGCGTTGAAGATTACCGCCGAGAGAATCGCCGAATTGGCGGTAGCCAGATGCATGATGTTCAGCGCCTTCAAGGCGGGGAAAACAGCCATGAACATGGCCGGGATGATGGCGAAATATTTGGCCACGTCATTGGCGATGGAGAAAGTAGTCAGCGCGCCGCGAGTCATGAGCAACTGTTTGCCGATTTCGACAATCTCGATCAGCTTGGTGGGATTGGAATCGAGATCGACCATGTTGCCGGCCTCTTTAGCCGCCTGCGTTCCCGAGTTCATGGCGACGCCCACGTCGGCTTGAGCAAGCGCCGGCGCGTCGTTGGTGCCGTCGCCGGTCATGGCGACGAGCTTGCCCTGGCCCTGCTCGCGCTTGATGAGGTCCATTTTGTCTTTGGGCTTGGCCTCGGCGAGAAAATCATCGACGCCAGCTTCGCGCGCGATTACAGCGGCGGTGAGCGGATTGTCGCCAGTGATCATGATGGTGCGGATGCCCATGGCGCGCAGCCGGGCCAGACGGTCTTTGAGTCCGCCCTTGACGATGTCTTTGAGGTGAATGACACCGAGGGCGGTCGAATTTTCTGCCACGACTAATGGCGTGCCGCCGTCGCGGGCAACCGCTTCAACCGCGTCGCGCACCTTTTGCGGCAGCGCCGAGCCCTGCTCTTCAAGAAAGCGGGCAATGGCGTCAACCGAGCCTTTGCGAATGCGCGTGCCGGGCAGGTTGACTCCGCTCATGCGCGTCTGCGCCGTGAAGGGCACGAACTCGGCATGAATGCCGGCCATATCGCGACCGCGCAGGTTGTACTTGGTTTTGGCCAGGACGACGATGGAGCGACCCTCGGGAGTTTCATCGGAGAGCGAGGCCAGTTGCGCGGCGTTGGCGAGCCGCTCCTGGCTGATGTCGGGCGCGGGGATGAACTCGGAGGCCTGACGATTGCCCAGGGTGATGGTGCCGGTTTTGTCGAGCAGCAGCGTGTTCACGTCGCCGGCGGCTTCAACGGCGCGTCCGCTCATGGCCA
>PMHC01000021.1 GCA_003156495.1 Acidobacteriaceae bacterium | reverse complement strand
GGACCGGTCTCCTGACTCGCGCGCTTATTGGCGGCCTTCCCAGAGCTTGGCCGCGTAGGGCTGGCTCCAGTGGCTTATGGCGCATCTCCGCATAAGGCAAAGATGCACTCGCCGAAGTCCTGCCGCTTCCTTCATGATGACGGAAGCCGCGGCAGACGCGCTCACAGTTGCGGGGCAGNNCACCGCCTTCCCGAGCATCCTGGCGTTCGAGTTGTGAGTGAAGCCGCGCATTTCGGGCGCGGCAATGATGTGATGGAAACGACTTTCATCACATAAACTTTTCTAGATGGAAGGGTGCGCAATGTCAAAAAAAGCGGGTTAGCAATTTGCGCGAAATGGTGACCCCGGGAAGACTCGAACTTCCGACACGCAGTTTAGGAAACTGCTGCTCTATCCACCTGAGCTACGGGGCCGCTGGTTACATTGAATTGATTTTAATGGAATTATTCTGGCTTTCCGATTTGCTTCCGGAAACTCGTTTGCTGTTGGTGACCGATTTTGTGACCACTTCAGTCCCGTGCTGCTCCGATTCTCCACCCTTCTTCGCTGACCGATTGGACATCGAAACGGGCACAAGCCGGTCCACGGCCGCGCGGTTATGCTGCGGCGCGAGGTGCGCGTAACGCATGGTCATCTGGATGCTGCTGTGTCCCATCAGTTCGGCAACCGTACGGAGGTCAACCCCCGCCATAACCAGCCTACTTGCAAACGTATGCCGATTGCAATGCCATGAGTAGTCTTTGATCTTGGCTTCTGCCAGCGCCTCATTGAACCAGTGCCGGTAGTTGTGCTGCGGATTTTCGTCCGCGTCACGGAACACGTACACCGGTTCGCCCAGGTCCGCGCCTTTCTCCTTTCGCTTGGCCCGATAATCCTGCTGCACCCTTTTTCGCTCTTGAAGCGCCCGCAAGGCGATAGCGTTGAGCGGGATGTGGCGCGCCTTGCCGTTCTTCGTTACGGCCAGGGAGATTTGGCGGCGGTCGAGAGACACATCGCACCATTTCAACTGGAACTGTTCACCCGCCCGCATTCCCGTATGGATTGACACGAGAAATGCCGGGATGTGTTGGGGACAATTCTGGTTGAGAACGGTCAACAGCCTGCTCTCTTCCTCTACGCTGAGAAATCGAGTTCGCTCGTTATGCTCAGGTTTTGCCTTGACCAGCGCAGCAGGGTTGGCCGTGAGCACATGATTCTCAACCGCCTTGCGGAAAACCAGAGAAAAGGCATCCCGGTAGCGGTTCCGCGTGGCCGGGGCCCATTTCCGCTCATCACTTTGTTCGAGCAGCCACGCCTGAATATCCTGCTCCGTAATCCCTTCGACTGGCAGGTCATTGAAATGCTCGCCGATGATCTGGAGCTTGATGAGAAACTGGTGGTGATGCTGAGGAGCGTGGTTCTCTTCGGAGTAGAGCTTGGCCTTTTCGGCAAGTTCACCAAACGTGACGGCGCGGCCTCGGAGCGCCTCTGGGAGCTTCTTGCGCAGCAACATTTCGTGTTTACGCTTCGCCATCAGCGTAATGGCATCGCTTCGGCGTCCGCACTTCTCCCAGTGCCTTTTTCCTTGGGTATCGGTATAGCGAATCCACCAGATGCCGGAACCCGGAATCCGTTCCACCACGCCTGTTGTCTTTTGTACGCCCATGTTGACAGCTTACACGCAGTTCTTAGGTAAGATATAGACTGTTAATGAAACAGTTTTGCGGTTCTTCCCGTCAATGACAGCAATTCATCTCAACAGATCGATTCTGAATGGCTTCAATCCACGCGCCCCTCGCGGGGCGCGACGTTAAAGGATGCATCGCTTAAACAGTGCATGGATGTTTCAATCCACGCGCCCCTCGCGGGGCGCGACCAGAAGCTCAATTTCTCGACCGCGCTCCCCGCTGGGTTTCAATCCACGCGCCCCTCGCGGGGCGCGACTATACAACCTAAGAAATGCCCGCTCAGCATCGATACGTTTCAATCCACGCGCCCCTCGCGGGGCGCGACGAGCGGTGAACGGATAATTTCAAGCTGGTCGAGCCGGTTTCAATCCACGCGCCCCTCGCGGGGCGCGACGCTTCCACTTTAACACCAATTCTGTCTGTCTCTTAGAGATGGATTGTCGCGTATCGCCTTGTGACGAAGAAGATTCTGTTCATCCGGCGATGTCCCGTTCTGCTATCTATAAGGAAACGAAATGTTTCGTGTAAGCGCGGATCGACCGCGGAACGGCGGTGCACTTGGGGTTCGCGTTAGACGATCAAAGGACCTTCTGGATTGTAGGCTGGCTTGGCGCCGATGTGCTCGATGCGCTCTTGCCACTTGTTTCCGAGGAAATAGAAACGAAGGCTGTCTGTCTCCGGATCAATGGCAGCGGCAAGCCGGGCGCGGAGTTTGACCCACAGATCGTTCTGCACGGAGCACTCGAAGAGAGAAAACTGCACGCGCTGGCCGTAATTTTCGCAGAGTTTAGCGACCTGTCGCAAGCGTCGTTTGCCGGCCTCGGTTTCCGTATTCACGTCGTAAGCAACGACAACGAGCATTTTTTACCTCCAGAAGAAGGCCGGATACGCCTCCAGGTCGCCGCGCAAGTAGCGCGCCAGGAGCAAGGCCTGCGTGTAAGGAATCAGGCCAATGGGAATGCGCTCGCCCAGGAACGGGTGCATGATCTCCTCCTGCTTGCGCTGCTGCCAGGCGACGAGCACCTCTTTGCGCGTGGCATCATTCATCAGAACGCCACCCGATTCGGAGCGAGTGAAGCCCTTGCCGGCAACCTGCTTGCGATTGACAAGCGAAAGCGCCAGCCTGTCGGCAACGACAGGCCGCAGTTCTTCCATCAGATCAAGCGCCAATCCACTTCGTCCCGGACGGTCGCGATGCAGAAAGCCAACAGCAGGATCGAGGCCGTTGACTTCGAGCGCCGAAGCTACGTCGTGCGCCAGCAAAACATAGACAAAGGAAAGCAGCGCATTGATGTTGTCGAGCGGTGGACGGCGACTGCGTTCATGGAAGGAGAAATCTTCTTTTTGCGCGAGAATCAGCTCGTTAAATGCCGCGAAATACTGGCGCGCCGCGTCGCCTTCAAGTCCGCGTAGGGCATCAAGTTCCGGCTCCTTTTCTGTCATGCGCAGCGATTGCGCCAATTGCAGCGCAGCGGCATTGAGCGCATCGGAGGGATGTTCTCGCGCAGCTCGCAACAGAACGGTGCGCGAGTTGGCGATTTTGGCCAATAGAATGGCCTGTGCAATCGATGCGGCGGCAGATAGATCGTCGGCGCGGCGGTATTGCTCCCGACGCAGCAGGACATTGCCGTTTACCGGCCCTTGGATACGCGCCAGGAAGCGGCCGTGCTCGGTCAGGAAACTGACGCCGACGTTCTTCTCGGCGCAAAAGCCCATCAGGGCCGGACTCATCGAAACCACGCCGAAGCAGACAATGCCTTCAATGGCGTGAATGGGAAGCCGCAGACGCGTCTCCTGCTCCACGCGCACCACGACCGTCTCGCCTTCCTTGGCAAGATAGGCTCCTTGCACTGTCACATACAGAACATTCAGCAGTTTTCGCATGAGGAATCCTCCGCGTCCTCGAGATTGCGTTCGACGGATTGGCGCAGGTATTGCCGCACATGATCGCGATCGAGAGATTGTGGCGCGCAGACCGTCAGCATCGAACAGCCTTCGCACTTTTTGCCGTAGACCGGCGGCGGCGTACGACCTGTCGCCAATAACTCGTGCATGTGCGCGGCCAGCACTTCGACGCGCTGGCGCAGTTCCGCGTCGAAGAGGACCGGATCGCGGCGCTTACGCTTCCCGTCAAAGACGGCGCCTTCGGCAACCGTGCAGCCGAGCATCTCTTCCAAGCAAAGCGCCTGGGCGCAAAGTTGGATGCGATAGGCCCACTCGCCGTGTTTGTCGCGCGAGCGCTTGTACTCAATAGGAGAGACACGCCAAAACCCTCGACGATGCGGCAAGGCAACGCCCGGCTCGCCGGCGGCGCAGGGTAGAAACTCAACCACGTCGGCCTGCCCGCTCAAGCCCAGCCGCAACGAACGCAACGGCAGCGTGCGCCGGATCAATACGCCGGGGCGGGATTCGATTTGCGCCGAGTGAGCTTTTTCATGCAGCAATTCTCCCTCGGCGGTGTTGAGATTCTCCTCCCACTGGCGCTCCAGGTTTAGAAGCGCCCAGCGCCGCTCGCAGAAGGAAAGTTGCGAGAGGCCGGATAGCGGGAGGAGATCGTCTTCGCTATACATGGCTGTTTGCCCTGATGGCTTATGCGAGCCCATCGATGAAGGTAACGCCCTCCGGCAATGCGCTGGGAGGAACAACCGTGGTGTAATCGCTGAAAGCACGCGGGCTTTCAACGCCAGGCTTCTTCTGAATCTGCTTTTCAATCAGTTCGAAGAGCTGTTCGGCCCGCGCGTTGCCGAGCTTGCTCTCGTGCCGGAAGATGTAAAGTCCACGCGCGGCCATCGTACCCCGCGCCGCCGAGCGGTCCAGTTCAAACAAGTTCGCAAGCGCCTTCCACAAAAGCGAAAGATCGTCTTCGCCGAAGCCGGTCTTGGCGGCGAAAACCGGATTGACGAAGCCATGGGCGAGATAGAGGCCGTAGGGAATGGTATACTTCCCGCCCATCTCGGTTGAACCAGAAGACGCTTCTCGTTTCTCTTCTTTGGTGTATGCAACGCGAGTGATTGTGTGATCGAGAGGTAGAATCTTATCGACAGAACGCGCAAAGGTAATTTGGACCGGACCACGAACTTGCCCGCAGTTGTACTCTTTCGTGCTCATTACGGCACCAAAGGTCCGCACATCGAAGAAGTTCCCACACATCCATTGGGATGCCTTTTCAATATCGCCTTTGGGCGTTTTGTCTCCTTTCCACTCAATCTCTCCTTTCAGGTTGTCATAAGCGAGTGGAGTGCCCGGCTGTTTTTGTACCAGAGGAAGAGCGAGAAACTGGTATAGAAGGAGCCCTGAATGGCGCAGAGGAAGAAGTACACGCCGGAGCAGATTGTGAG
>PMHC01000087.1 GCA_003156495.1 Acidobacteriaceae bacterium | reverse complement strand
CGGGCTAGACGACGGGGACGCATATAAGGCGCGCGACTCGGAGGGCAAAATGCCATCCGCCGGATAGTCGCGTCCTTCTAGAGGCTATCAACTTGTGAAATAGGTGTCAAAGCGACAGGACGAAAGACGGCCTTCTGGAGCGGGTTGGCTGTCGCCTATTGGCAGAGCCGGAGTCGATGACAACAATCTGCTGAGCGTACAGAGCTAGCGGAATTCGATGTGCTGAAAGCGCATGGTCGCCTTCAACTTGGACCGGTTTTCTTTTGCCGCGGCCGGGCCGTTTCCGGGGGAGCGAAAAGAGCAAATGAAACAAGCGTCCGGCCGCTGCGTCTGATACTCTGACAGATGCAGAGTGCCGTGGAGGGTGTTGTTTTGCCTGCGGCTTTTGGAACAGAACCTGATGGAGGATGAAATCGCTGTGAACGTCGGATGGAGAGTGATTGCGTCGGCGGCGCTTCTCAGCGCGGGGTTGGCCTTGGCTTCAGGAGTTGTGGCGCAGCAGCAGACGGCTGTGCCCGACGCGCCCACGCCGCAGGCGCCGACCGCGCTGCCGGGCGTTAATGGCACCATTACTCCCGGACTGGGTGCGACGAGTGCGGCAACGCCGGCCGCCAACAACACTACAGCTACTCCGGCCGCAACGCAGCCGGTCGCGGCACCACCCAAGGTGGTTGTAAGCCAGCCGTCGGTGGTGCAGCCGCAAAAAGAAGATACGCAGGAGGCGCAGCCGGAGATCGGCAACGCCGCACTGGCAAAGTTTGTCGTCCAGGTAAACTTCGTGCAGGTTCCGGTAACGGTCAAGGACGCCAAGGGCAACCTGGTGGCCGGACTGACCCAGCGGGACTTCAAGGTCTACGAGAACAATACCTATGTGCCGCTAAGGGTTTTCAGCGTGGACCCGGAGGCGCTATCGATCGCTTTTGTGATCGATCAGTCGCTGCCTTCGAATGTGATGCGGCAGGTTAACGAGTCGCTGGATTCGATCCAGGGCGCGCTGACGCCCTACGACGAGGCCGCGGTCTTTAGCTACGCCAACGGCGCCAAAGAGTGGACGACCTTTACCGGGGCGCAAGGCCAACGGCTGCCCGCGGTGCTTTCTCTGGCCAAGGCTCTGGGCAGCGACCCGATGATTCCGATCAACAGCGGCCCGATGGCGGGCTGCAGCATCTATCAGAATGGCAATTGCGTCGATCCGAACTTGCAGCCCGGCAAATCGGCCGGCAATGGCAGCTTCATGACCATTCCCAAAGAGATTCACACCCTCAACGACGCCATTCTGCAGGCGGCCAAGGAGCTTTCTTCGCGGCCCAAGGATCGGCGGCGGATGATCTTCGTCATCTCCGACGGCAAGGAATACGGCAGCAAGGCGAGCGAGAAAGAGGTCGCGCGCTATTTGCAGACCAACAAAATCGCCGTTTACGCCACGGTGGTGGGCGACTCGGCGCGCTGGGGCGAGGGTTGGCTGGATCGTTTCCATCTGCCCTTTACGATGTACGACAACATTCTGTACAAGTACGTGGCCGCCACGGGCGGTGACATGTACGCCGAAGGCAACGTAAACAACATGGAGAAAAGCTACGCCAAGGTCGCCGAGGAGGCTCGCACGCAGTACACGCTGGGCTACCTGAGTCACGAATCGATCTACGATAGCAAGTACCGCACGATCGACGTGCGGGTCAATCGGCCGAATGTGGTTGTGACGGCCAAGCCGGGCTACTATCCTTCGGCGCAGGACTACAAGTAAGCGATCTGCACAAGGAATGGCAAAGAGGCCTGCGCCGATGGCGCAGGCCTTTCTATTCTGCGTGGATTACGCTTGAAGAAAGACGCCTCTGAATTTCGCGTTGATTATGCAGGTTTTACACGCGGACAATGGCGCGATTATGGCCTATTTTGTGCGTGCAAAGAGGGGTAAAGCGGGAAATTGTATACTTTTTAGTTAACAGATAAGTTAATGAAATGATTACACATACATTATTCTGTAGGTGATTCTGCACCAAGATTGGGGCTGTTTTTGCCCGAAAAATTTTATTGGGGCGCCCCAGGGAGCAGCTTGAGGAGGGGAGTTGCTGGGTATATGTTGCGCCTGAGGAGCGAAATGATCTGCAAAAGCGGAATGCGGCGGCTTGCGTCGAGAGTGCTGTTGTTCCGAGGGGCTCGGAATCTAGAGCTGGGGCAATCGGCGGCATAAAGCGATTTCAGGAATGGTAGAGGGGAACAAACCTTTCCCTCGGGGGCTAAAGGCCGCGTTGATTTGATTGAGTTTACGGAACGGCTGAAGCCGTGCCCCTTCAAGGCTTTTCCGGAATAAGAGTTTTTCCGCAGCCTGTTTAGCCCCTGAGGGAAGATTTCTCCCTCTATACCATTAGGAGATTTGCTCTAGCCGTGCGAAGTCAGGAACAGCTTTGCGTGTGCAGCAAAAAAGCTAGAGGCTTAAAGCTAGTAGCTAAAAGCTGCTTTAAAAAAGTGGGCGGCAAGGCTATCGCCCTGCCGCCGCCCTGTCCCTGGGTTGTCTTGAAGGTATTGCAGCGATACTTAAAACTTAAATCACGTAGAGCGGCCCATGGCCCGCGGGCCGCGAAGCTGCGCTTACTGCAACAGCTTGGTAACTTCCTGCTCAACGCTATTGGCCTGCGCCAGCGCGGCGATGCCGGTCTGCGTCAGAATCTCATACTTCGACATATTCGAAGTCGCGGAGGCATAGTCGGTAGCCTGGATTGCATTCTGCGCTGAAAGCACATTTTCCTGCTGCGTGCTCATGACAGTGCTGATCGATTCCAGCGTATTGATCTGCGCGCCGATGTAGCCGTCNNTGATCTGCGCGCCGATGTAGCCATCCATTGCCGCTACGTCGGCAACGGCGAGGTTCAAATTGGTCAGGGCGGCTTCCGCCGAGGATGTAGTAAGCAGGCTCGAGGTGCTCAGATTTTCGCCGGCCGAAGCGGTGTAGCTGATGGTGGCGGTACCAGCGGTGGTGTATGACATAGTGCCGCCGGTGGTGCCAACGCTCGAAGAGCCCAGCGTGGCGAAGTAAAGACTATCGATCGAGCCGCCGGTCGAGGTCGAGTCGCCGGTATAGATGTCGACGGTGCCGCCGGTGAAGACCTGATTACCGTTATAGGTAGTCGTCGAGCCAATGTTCGTGATTTCGTCGAGGATCGACTGATACTCTTCGTTGGCCGCCTGTGCCTGCGAGCTATCAAGCGTGCCGTTGGATGATTCGGCGGCCAGCGTGATGGCGCGATTCAGCAGAGTGGTGACCTGCGAAAGAGAGCCATCGGCTACCTGCAACAAACCCACACCTTCAGTGGCGTTGGTCGTCGACTGTTTTAGGGCGGTCGAATTGGCCGCCAGGCCGTTGACCAATGAGAGGCCGGCCGCGTCATCGGCTCCGGAGTTGATCCGCGAACCAGAAGACAATTGCTCGAGAACCGTCTGCAGACTGCTGCTTGTCTTGTTGAGGTTGTTCTCTGCATAAACCGCTGACAGATTGTTCAAAACACCTAGGGCCATGGGACTCAACTCCTTGTCGGATGCCGTATTGCCAGCCTGGCCTTACGTGGCTTGTTCAGTTTGCTTCGGCCACTTTGGCTTGCGGATGGGTTTCTTTTGCATCCACACCATTCATCGGTATAAGGCGAAATAACTTTAGTCATAACCTTTAAGTTTTTTTGGAGGGGCTTTTGTCTCGTGTCGAATCAAAATGTTTCGTAGCGATGCAAACGGTGTTGCGAAGCGCGGCAAATGCTGTTGCAAAGTGCGTCAGTCACCGTCTCGATCCAGAACAGCCGATTGCCCGGCTTTGGAGCAGTTGCCGCGCGAAACCATGCGGGAAAGAAGCGATTTCCAACGGCGTTCGTTCCTCTTTAGGCGTTGGCGCCGGCTGCAAATAGAAAGCCCCCCGGCATGGCGCCGGAGGGCTTGTTTTTAAAGCGGAGACCGTATAGGCTACGCGGCTTTTGCGCGCGAGGGCTTGTAGCCAGAAAGCCCGTAGTAGGCGACGAAAACGTAGCAGATGATGACCAGTACAAAGGCGTGTTGAATGCCCATGTGATCGGCGATCAGGCCGAAGAGCGGCGGAATCACGGCTCCGCCTACGTTGCCTATGGTGATGACGCCCGAACCTTCGCTGGTCAGCGGTCCTAGTTCGGCGATGCCCAGGGCGAAGATGGTCGGATACATGATCGAGTTGGCCAGGCCGCAGAACACCAGGCAACCGACGGCTACAGGACCGGAGGTCAACATGCCGATCAGCATGAGCAGAATGCCGAAGAAGCCAAGGCCGACCAGCAGCTTTTGGGGCTTGAATTTGGTCATCAGGGCCGAGCCGGCGAAGCGGCCGATCATGATGAGCAGATAGTAGACCGTGACCAGGAAGCCGGCAATCTTGACGTCGTCGATGCCCTGCTCCTGGGCGAAGCGCACGCCGATGGCGGCCAGCGCGATCTCTTCTCCCACATAGAAAAAGATGCCGATCATGCCCAGAACGACATGCGGGTAGCTCCAGATGGAGCGTCGGTTAAAGGCGTTGGCGTCGGAGGGGCGGAAGTTGCGCGTCAGGTTGACCGTGGGCAGGTGCAGGCCCATGACGATGAAGCCAAGAACGAAGAGCGCGGCGGCGATCACGATGTAGGGGGTGATGAGCATATGCGCCTGCTCGGTAGGCGTGCCCGTTTTGCTGGCGTTGGTCAGGATGAAGGTGGTGGCGACTACCGGAGCCAAGGCCGAGGCGGCAGAGTTGAAGGCCTGCGCCAGATTGACGCGCATGGCGGCGCTGGACTCGGGGCCCAGAATCGCGGCATAGGGATTGGCCGAGGTCTGCAAAGCGCAGACGCCGATGGCCAGCAGAAAGACGGCGCACAGCGTTAGCGGAAAGCTGACCGAGTTGGCCGCGGGAATAAAGGCCAGCGCGCCCAGAACCATGATGAACAGCGAGATGATCATGGTTTTTTTGTAGCCGACCCACTCAATCAGCTTGCCCGAAGGAACTGAAAAAACCAGATAGGCCAGAAACCAGGCGGCGGTGACCAGCATGGCCTGGCCATACCCCAGAGCGAAGGTCTGCTTCAGCTTGCCCACCAACTGGTTGTTCAGGCTGGTAAGGAAACCGAAGATGCCGAAGAGCGCGGTGACGATAATAAACGGGACAAGATAATTGGGCGTGCTCGATGCCGTTTCGGGCTTGGTTTGCATAGCCATAGAAAAGTATTCCTCCGCGGATTAAAGCGAGCTTTAAAAGAGATCAGAATCAACTCTAAGCACCGGCACTGGCTCGCGTCCAGCATATGCGTAAATGTTTTTGCCGGGCGCTCGGGCGTATCTGCTGGGCGACGAGCCATTACACTGAAGAGGATGATTCCTACACTTGCTTGGAGGCCGGAGGGCGTCCGCTTTATCGATCAGACGAAGTTGCCGCTCGAAGAGAGCTACGTGCTCGCCACGAATTACGAAGAGGTGGCCGAAGTCATCGTCACCATGGTGGTGCGCGGCGCGCCGGCCATCGGCGTTTCGGCGGCTTATGGCGTGGCCCTGGGCGCGCTCAAAACCCAGGCGAAGACGACGGCGGAATTCGCGCCGGAGTTCGAGCGCANNATCTCTTCTGGGCCATCGACCGGATGAAGAAGCTCTTCGCGGAATTATTGGCCTCCGGCGCGGCGCTGGCTCAGGTCCAAGAAAAGATTCTGGCCGAGGCGCACGCCATGTACGCGGCAGACATTGCCGCCTGCAAGGCGATGGGCGCTTACGGAGCGGAGCTGCTGCCCGACGAAGGCGGCGTGCTCACCCACTGCAACGCCGGCGCNNCCGGCGCGCTGGCCACCTGCGGTTACGGAACCGCTTTGGGCGTGATCCGCGCGGCCGTCGAGCGCGGCAAAAAAATTCAGGTCTACGCCGACGAGACCCGGCCCTTTCTGCAAGGCGCGCGGCTGACGGCTTGGGAACTGGTGACCGACCACATTCCGACCACGGTGATCTGCGACAACATGGCTGCCAGTCTGATGCGGCAGGGCAAGATCAAGGCTGTGGTGGTGGGCGCCGACCGGATCGCGGCCAACGGCGACGCGGCCAATAAGATCGGCACCTATAATGTGGCGATTCTGGCCCACGAGCACGGCATTCCCTTTTACGTGGCCGCGCCCTGGTCGACAATCGATCTGGCGACGGCGACCGGCGACGGAATTCCCATCGAGGAGCGGCCGGCAACCGAGGTGACGCACCTGGCCGGACGGCAGATTACACCCAACGGCGTGGGCATTTGCAACCCGGCCTTCGACGTGACTCCGGCCAAGTACATCGCGGCGATCATTACCGAGCGCGGGTTACTGCGCGCGCCCTATGGCGAGTCGCTAAAGGCGATGCAGCGGGCGAGCTAGAGCAAATCGCTTATAGGTGTAGAGTGGTTTTGAAGGGGCACGGCTTTAGCTTTAGCCGTGCCGTAAACTCAATCAAATCAACATGGCCTTTAGGCCCTGAGGGACGTTTTTCTTCTATACCATCAGGCGATTTGCTCTAAAAGCGAAATAGCGCAGGAGGAGCCTGCCCAAGACGCCTCTGCGCCCAATTCGACGCGTGGTTTTGTAAAAGGGCACGACTTCAGTCGTGCCGCAAATGCAATCAAATTAACGCGGCCTTCAGGCCCTGCTAATGATCGATCTTCTACAATCGTGTCCTTCCGCTTCCTCTTAAAAAGTCGAGGCAAATTGGTGTCTTGCAAAATAGTGCTAAATTAGCTAAGCTATGTTAGCAGGATAAAATTATGCTCTCTGCAACGATCTTCGAAGCCAAGACGAACCTCTCCAAGCTGGTGCAGCAAGCGCTCCAGGGCGAAGAGGTGCAGATCACCATGGGACGGGAACGGAAGCCGGTTGTGCGCCTGGAGCCGATCGAGCCCGTTGCCGCCAGTCGCCGCATAGGTTTTTTGGAGGGGCAGGGAGATGTGGGGCCGGAGTTTTTTGAGCCGCTGCCGGCCGACGAGCTTCGCCTGTGGAATGGCGAAGGGGAATGAGAGTTCTGCTCGATACCCACGCTCTGCTTTGGGCCGCATTTCGCAAAGATTTGCTCTCGGAGCGGGCGCTGCGGTTGATTGCAGCTCCGGCCAACGAGATTCTGGTTTCGGCCGCTTCGGCCTGGGAGATTGCGACCAAGTACCGTTTGGGCCGCTTGCCTTTTGCGCAGGCGCTGGCCGAGGATTTTGTTCCCAAGGTGACAGGCGCGGGTTACACGCTGCTTTCGATTTCTGTCGAGCATGCGTTGCGCGCCGGCCGATTGCCGGCCGACCACAAGGATCCCTTCGACCGGATGCTGGCCGCGCAAGCCATCCAAGAGGATCTGCTTTTGCTCAGCAACGACGAAAAGTTGGACGCCTTCGGCGTGCGGCGTGAGTGGTAGTTTTCCTTCTACCGCGCTTGCTCTAAAGCCATGCATCGAGCGTTACAAAGCGATGCGTAGCCTTGTAGCGGGCGACGAGCAAATCTGCGGCGGCGACCGAAGGCGCGCGATTGGCTGCCGGGTCGAGATGCCCGCCGTCGTGGAGCACGACAATGGCGGCGCGGCCACGCTGCCCGATGCAGTCAATTTTTCGCGCCAGATGCGCGACGATCCGATCGGGATTCTGGTCGCTCCAATCCGAGGTCATCGCGTCCCAAAGCACAACTTCAAGCCCCATTTCGCGGGCGATGCGAAAGACCGCCGGGCGGCGCGCGCCGAAGGGCGGCCGGAAAAAGCGGACCTGCGTGCCAAGAATCTGCTCGATAGCGGTGCACGAGCGCGTAATTTCTTCGCGAATGCAGGCGGCGGAACAATGGGAGAGCTTGGGATGCGACCAGGTGTGCAGGCCAATCGTATGGCCGGCGGCGGCGATCTGGCGCACCAGCTCTGGCTGTTCGGCGGCGCGGCTGCCAAGCATGAAAAAAGTAGCGCGAACGTCGTGGCGAGCCAGAGCTTCAAGCAAACGCGGAGTCCATGTAGCATTGGGTCCGTCGTCGAAGGTTAGAGCCAGCTCGCCCAGCCGCCGCGGAGCGGTCAGGGGGCGGCCAAAAATGCGCGAAGCGGGCCAAAGCGAGGCGTAGGCGTATCCACCCACAGCCAGGCCAGCCACCGCGGCGACACCCAGGCCGGCGTAGATTCCAGTTTCCAGAGGAGAAAGCATTCTGTTTGCCAGTATGAGGCGCGGCGGCGGCGGCGGGCAAATGGAAGAACAGGGACGAGCTATCAGCTTTCAGCCGCCAGCTATCAGCTTGTGGGGTGCCCTACGCAGTTTTTGCTGGCGTGGCGTTATCTTTNNCCAAACCGAGGAGAAAAGCAGGCCGCAGATGGCCGCCAGCACCCAGGGCACGCCGCGATGAAATGCCTCGCTGGCAATAGCGACGTTGGCCGCAACGCCTAGCCCGCAAGCCAGGCCGAAGGAGAGCAGGCCGCCCAAAAATGACCATCCGCGCCGCCGCCGGTCGCGATAGGTAAGGGAATTGTTGAGAACGTAATTGAGGATCATGACCGTGATGGTGGCGGCGGTCTGGCTGGCGGCAAAACTTAAGCCATCAAAAAAAAGCAGCGTGTGCAAAATAAGCAGATGCACGCCGACGCCCATGGCTCCGATCATTCCATAGAGCACGAAGCGTA
The DNA here is from genome assembly GCA_003156495.1 of Acidobacteriaceae bacterium. Classification (GTDB taxonomy): domain Bacteria; phylum Acidobacteriota; class Terriglobia; order Terriglobales; family Acidobacteriaceae; genus Telmatobacter. The sequence continues at coordinate 2,245 of PMHC01000087.1, read as the reverse complement.
CATTGACCAGATTGCCCAAGTGCTTGTCGACGAGCAATTCGAAGTATTCCAGGCCGACCAGCACATCGAGCTTGCTTTCGCCGCGCTCGCGCAAGCGGAAGCAATAGGGCACCTCGCCGATGCGCAGGCCGGGACCGGCCGAGAGCACGATGTCGAGCAGAATTTTAAAGCCGATGCCGGAGAGCCGGTGCGCGAAGCATTCGAAGGTCGAAACGCGGATCATGAAAAATCCGCTCATCGGATCGCTCAGCTCATGCTCTGCGCCCATCAGGCTGAGTTTGCGGCCGAGCTGGCTGAGCTTGACGCGCCAGCGGGAGAACTCGCCCATGCTGCCGCCGGCTATGTTGCGCGAGCCGACGACTAAATCGAGATGATCTTCGCGGATGCGGCGCAGCATTTCGGGCAGAATGCTTTCGTCGTGCTGCAAATCGGCGTCCATGACGGCGACAAAGGGCGCCGAAGCGGCCAAAATTCCTTCGATGCAGGCCGAGGCCAGGCCGCGCCGGCCGATGCGGTGAATAACGCGCAGATTGTCGTGGCTCTGGGCCAACTGCCGCACGGCTGCGGCGGTGCCGTCAGGCGAATCGTCGTCGACGAAGATGACCTCGTAGCGAATGCCGGCAAGCGTTTTTTGCAGGCGCTCGACCAGCGGCTCCACATTGGCGCGCTCGTTGAATGTGGGCAATACGATCGCTAACTCGAAGGCCATTCGCTTATTCCTCGATACCGTGAAATTGCCGGGGAGCTTGCCGCCAATCTGGCAAAGTCCTTTGTTCCTTATAGCATTTTTTGCGATCTCCCGGCTCTGCTTATAAGTGCAGGCCCGGTACGTGGCGAGCGTCGCGGGCGTATACTGCCTTTGTTCGGGCCGCATCCTGCATTTGCGGAGCGGCACTGGAGAAAAAACGATGGGCCTAAATCAATCTTTCGCGGGCGCTTGTCCAAAGCAGCCCAATCCTCCCCTGCCTAAAGTCACGATGCCTGCGCTGATGGAAATGAAGCGCCAGGGCAAGCCGATCTGCGCGCTGACCGCCTATGACTATGCGACGGCGCGGCTGGCCGACGAAGCCGGCGTCGATCTGATTCTGGTGGGCGACTCGCTGGCGATGGTCGTGCTCGGCCAGGAGAACACGCTGGCCGTAACGGTGGACGAGATGCTGCATCACACACGAGCTGTTGCTCGCGCCACGCGCCGTGCGCTGGTGGTAGCCGACATGCCCTTTGGCAGCTATCACAGCTCGATCGCCGAGGGCGTGGCCAACGCCGTGCGCTACATCAAAGAAGCCGGGGCCGAGGCGGTCAAAATTGAGGGGCCGCGCACGGAGTTGGTCCGTGCGCTGGTTGAGGCGGAGATTCCCGTCATCGGGCATCTGGGACTAACGCCGCAGAGCGTGCATCGCATGGGCGGCTTCCGCGTGCAGGCGCGGACGGCTGAAGCCGTGCGCGGGTTGCAGGCCGATGCGCTGGCGTTGGCCGAAGCCGGCGCCGGAGCGATTGTTCTGGAGGGTGTGCCGCGCGAGGCCGCGGCCGCCATCAGCGCCGAGTTGCCGGTGCCGACGATCGGCATTGGCGCCGGGCCGGAGTGCGACGGCCAAATTCTGGTTTTTCACGATCTGGTGAATTTAAGTTTTGCGCCGGCGGCTAAATTCGTACGCCGCTATGCTGACGCCGCCGCGCTCTTCCACTCGGCAATCGAACATTACCGGGAAGACGTAGAGCGCCGTGCTTTTCCGTCGGATGAGGAGAGTTACCATTTGCCGCCGTCGGCGCGACATGAGCTGGAAACCGGCAACTCCGCGGTAGCAAATCGGGACGAGTTGCCGGATTGGGAGGGTTGAGCTGTTGCCAATACAGATTTTTCGCACGGTAGATGAACTTCGCCGCTGGTCACGCGCGCTACATAAAAAAAACGGCAATACGGTTGGCTTAGTTCCGACGATGGGTGCGCTGCACGCCGGGCACGCCTCGCTGATCCGCATCGCGCATCACGCCTGTTCGCAGGTGGCCGTCAGCGTTTTCGTCAATCCCACGCAATTCGGGCCTAACGAGGATTACGCCAGCTATCCGCGTGTCTTTGATGCCGATTGCACGCTGGCCGAGGCGCAAGGGGCCGATGTTGTTTTTGCACCCGCGGTCGAAGCGCTTTATCCCTATGGGCAGGACTCAACTTTCGTCGAGGTTCCCGGGTTGAGCCAGCGGCTGGATGGCGGCTCGCGGCCGGGACACTTTCGCGGCGTGGCTACGG
>PMHC01000306.1:3428-3898 GCA_003156495.1 Acidobacteriaceae bacterium | reverse complement strand
GCCCACTCCCAGCGATTTTCGCTGACGAGAGCGATGCGGTCGCCTTTTTTTACGCCCAGGCGGAGAAAGGCTTTGGCCAGAGCGCGAACGCGCTGGTAAATCTGATCGGAAGAAAGCGGCCGCCAACGGTTGGACTTATCCTGCCAGAGGACAGCGCGGGGATTAGCGGCTCCGGCAACGCGAAAAAAAAGGTCGTTGACCGTCGAAATCTGAGGGACAGGCATCATTGGATTTTGTATTGGAAACGGGGATTATCCTAACACGCGAACCAGAAAATTACGCCGGGACGGGCGAAAGAGGAAGCGATTTCAGCCTTAGACCACTTGCATATATATATTTTAGGACTTTGCGGGCGTATAGCATAGCCGCGCGCGCCTGAAGGCGGTGAGGAAAAAACGGGAAGGAAGGACGCTAGGTCCCGAAAATAATGCGAGAAGTCCGGCGAAAGCCGGACTTCTCGCGACAAACTG
>PMHC01000306.1:0-3404 GCA_003156495.1 Acidobacteriaceae bacterium | reverse complement strand
CTTGCCCTTGGCCGGATCGGCGGCATGGGCCGGAATCAGCAGATAGGTGAAGCTGGAGATAGGGTAAGATTTCGCGCCCGGAGCGTCGGTGATCGAGATGCGATAATCGGCGGGAATTTTGAAGGTCGCCGCGGCGTCGGTGACACCTTCGATCGAGCCCTTCACCCAGTTGCCTGACCTGTTCCTCACCGCGCCGTAGTTGATGTGGTTCTGCAGAGCATAAATCAGCTCGACATAGCCGATGGCGCCGGGGAACTGGCGAACCTGCGCCGCCACGCCCTCGTTGCCCTTGCCGCCCACGCCGGTCGGCCAGTTGATGGCCGTGCCCTTGCTCGGACCGCTGGCCCACGTCGGACTGACCTTGCTCAGGTAGTCGGTAAAAATGAAGCTGGTGCCGCTGCCGTCGGAACGATGGACCACGATGATCTTCTCGCTGGGCAGACGAACGCCGGGATTGTCCTTGGCGATGCGCGGATCGTTCCAGACGGTGATCTTGGCCAGATAGATGTCGGCCAGCACGTCGGGGCTGAAACGGAGTTCGTTGACGCCAGAAACGTTGAAGATGGGCACAACGGCGCCGAGCACGGTGGGAATGTGTACCAGCTTGACCTTGGAAGAGGCCAGAGCCTGATCGGTCATGGGCATATCGGAAGCGCCAAAATCGACCAAACCGCTGGTGACCTGCTGAATGCCGCCGCCGGAACCGATCGACTGATAGTTGATCTGAACGCCATGATGCGCGGCGCTATACTCACTAAACCATTTTGAATAAATGGGATAGGGGAAGGTTGCGCCCGCCCCGGTGATCTTCTGGGCCGGAGCAGCGCTCATGGCCAAGGTGAACAATAGAACGGCTAATAACGTTTTTTTCACGTTTCTCTCCCTTGCAGTTGCCTGCCACATTTCATTGTCTAACGGCTTTGTTACGGGGAGTTGAAAATAACGGAGAAGATGAATAAAGAAGCCGGGGGCGCGAAGAGCGCAGCCGAAGTAACCTCCGTGGCCGCGCCGGCTGCGGCAGTCGGATACTCTGTAATGCAGCGTCTTATGGCCGATCCGATGCAACCCGTTACTGGCACCCAGACTTGGAAGCTCACGCTGGCCTACGACGGCACAGACTTCCAGGGTTGGCAGATACAGCCCGGTCTGCCCACCGTGCAGGGCGAGCTGCAGGCGGCGCTGAGCCGCATCGTAGACGAAAGGCCGCTGCCGCAGGGCTCGGGGCGCACCGACGCCGGCGTCCACGCTCTGGCCCAGGTAGCCAGCTTCGCTCTTCGCGCGCCGATTCCGGAAGAAAATCTTCTGCGCGCTCTCAACCGCACGCTGCCGGCATCGATCAGGATTTTAGAAGCCAGAAGAGTACGAAGCAGTTTTCATGCGCGACACTCGGCCCACGCCAAAACTTACGAGTACCGAATTTTCGGCGGCGTGCTCTGCCCGCCCTTTCTCGCCCGCTACGTCTATGCCTATCCGCGCCCGCTCGATCTGGATGCGCTCCAGGCAGCGGCCCGGTTCTTCATCGGCGAGCACGATTTTTTGAGCTTCGCTGCCACCGATCCCGACCTGGCCCATCGCACCACCGAGCCGGAACAAGACGTAACCGCGCCCACGGCGGTGCGCACGATTTTCGCCTCGGCCTGGGAACGGCAGACAGCCGAGGCCGGCCCGCTACTGGTCTACCGCGTTCGCGGCAACGGATTTCTGCATCACATGGTACGCAATCTGGTGGGCACCATGATTGACGTGGGCCGAGGCTTTATAGCGCCCGACGCGATTCCGAAAATTCTGGTCTCCCGCGACCGGTCCGCGGCCGGACCCACCGCTCCAGCCCGCGGACTGTTTCTGCACTCGGTCGAATACGATGGGACCGAATACGACCCCAAATAAAGACCAAATTCAGACCGAATAAGGTTTATATTTAGACTTGACAGGCAAACGCCGCGGAGGCCCCATGCGCTACTCGACGCAAATCAAACCCATCAGCTACGTAAAATCGCACGCCGCCGAACTGCTCGACCGCATCACCGAGGAGCGCGAGCCAATCATCATCACGCAAAACGGCGAGGCGAGAGCCGTGCTGGTTGATGTAATGAGCTATGAGCGAATGCAGGAAACCGCGGCCTTGTTGAAGGTGCTGACTCTCGCCGACAAAGAAATCGAAACCGGCGCCACGGTTTCCGCCGAAAAGGTCATGGCGGAATACGGCATGAGGAGCACACGCGCCCGATGAGCTTCGCCGTCAAATTCACGCTGGGCGCGCGCAAAGATCTCCGCGGCATCCACGAGTACATTGCGCGAAACGATTCGCCCGCAAGAGCAGACGCCGTCGCGAGAAAAATTATCGAAGAGGCGCTTTCGTTGGCGGCGCTGCCCACGCGAGGCGCGCATCCGGCGGAGTTGCTGGCCGTGGGACGGCGAGATTATCGCCAGATCTTCTTCAAGCCGTATCGCATTTTGTACACGCTTCGCGGCAGTGCAATCTACATCGCCGTCATCGCCGACGGCCGCCGCGACATGCAGTCGCTGCTTTTGCGCCGTCTGACTTCGGAATAAATTCGCCACCGCGCTTCTCTTCCCCGTCCCTGCTACTCTGTATCCGTCCATGACGATTTTGACTCCCACAACGGCTTTTTCCCGCGTCATCGCGCTGGCAGCGCAGCGACCGGTTCACGCGGCCTTCACCTGGTTGCACGCCAACCCCAAAACCATGATGGACTGGCAGCAGGAGCTGGTGGCGATACCGGCGCCGTCGCGCGCGGAACAGGCGCGAAGCGAGTGGCTGGCCGCACGCTTTGGCGAAATCGGCTTGAAGCAAATCGCCATCGACGAGGTCGGCAACGTATGCGGCATTTTGCCCGCGGCCAAGCTGCCGCCGGAAAGCACCGGACCGGTGATCGTGCTCTCGGCGCATCTCGACACGGTCTTTCCCGCCGGCACACCGCTCACGCCAAAACTCGACGGCGACCGCATCGAAACCCCCGGCGTGTGCGACAACGTAGCCGGCGTGGTGGGCATGATGGCCATTGCACGCGCGCTCGTGGAGTCCGAAGTGGAGTTGCCCGCGCCGCTGGTCGTACTGGGCAACGTCTGCGAAGAGGGTGAAGGAGATCTGCTCGGCGTACGCCACTTCTACCAGCACGGCGCGCTTGCCGGCCGCATCGCCGCGCACATTGTGCTGGACGGCGCAGGCACCGAGGAGGCTGTCACGCAGGCGCTGGGCAGCCGACGCTTCCGGGCCACGATCGCCGGTCCCGGTGGACATAGTTTTTCTGACGCCGGCACGCCCAACCCTATCGCCGCACTGGCCACGGCTCTGGCTGCACTCGTTGAAACGCCGCTGCCCACCGAACCGCGCACCACGCTTAACCTGGGCACCATTCAGGGCGGCATCAGCGTCAACTCGA
>PMHC01000080.1:11207-15884 GCA_003156495.1 Acidobacteriaceae bacterium | reverse complement strand
TGCGGTGGATTTCGTCGAGAAACAGCACCTGCCGGTCGCGCAGGTTGGTCAAAATCGCCGTCAGGTCGCCGGCTATTTGCAGCGCCGGACCGGAGGTCTGCTGAAAGCCAACATCCATTTCGTTGGCGATGATCGTGGCCAGCGTGGTTTTGCCCAGTCCCGGCGGGCCGAAAAGCAGCACGTGGTCCAGCGCCTCGCCGCGCGACTTGGCCGCTTCGAGCGCGATCGCCAACTGCTCTTTGGCCTTCGACTGGCCGATGAACTCGCCCAGCCAGCGCGGCCGCAGCTTCAGCTCAAAATTCTGTTCCTCGTCGGCGCGCGCGGCGCTCACCAGCCGCTCCGGCGTGTTGTCGTTGGCAATCGCCATGATGGCTCAAGTGTAGCGGCCGCCGCCGAGGCGGGCCAAGTGCGAAACGCGAATTACATCTTCGCAACATTGAGGATTTAGACTGAATCCTGTTTCCTCAAGCGCATGTCTCACTGTTTTGGCAAGATTCGTCGCTTTCGTTTCAATCTTCCGCAGCGCATAGCCGCCGTGCTGCTGGCGCTGTTTCTCGCCCAGGGATTCTGGATCGCCAGCCGCCAATCCATGACCGAGCGCGACTATCAGTACGCGCGCTGCGGTCGCGAAATCTGGGAGCGGCCCGCGACTCTGTTCAGCGGCTCAACCTCTTGCGGAAACTTAAGCGATGGCATTCTCGCCTATCGGCTCGCCGGCTTGCCGCTCACCGCGGAAGTCCTTCTCGAGCGCGCCCTTGACCCATTCCGCCAGCCCGAAAACCGCGTTGTGCTCGCCGGCTCCGCGCCCGGCGCCCCCAGCATCCCCAGCATCTGGGAACTGCGCCACCAACTCCCCTGCACCTTGCTGCTGCTCCGTCTGCCCTTTCTGCTGGCCGGCTGTGCGCTCGGCGGCGGCCTCTGGTGGGTCACGCGACGACTCTACGGCAACTTCGGCGGTTACACGGCCCTCACGCTTTACTGCTTTTCGCCTGCCATGCTCTCCGCTTGCCTTTCGCCCAACTCAGAAATTCTCGCCGCGCTCGGCCTCTACGGCGGCATCTACACCTCGATCGGCGTTGCCCACGCCATGCAGGGGCCGCAGCGCAAGTGGCGGCCGCGCATCGTGCTGCTCACCGTTGTCTTCGCCATCGCCGCCGGCGCGCACCTGGCCGCTCTGGCGCTGGCCGCGCTGCTGGGCCTGGCCTTCATGCTCTGGATTGCCATTGGCCGCCGGCGCCCGATTCTGCCCGTCGTGCTCGCCGCCACCGCCGGCGCGCTGCTTCTGCTCTTTGCCTGCTGCGGCTTTTCGCCCCTTGCCTTCGGCGAGCTCTTCCGGCTCCCCACGGAATTTCCGGCGTTCTCGGCCGACGCGGCCCGCCGCTTCTTTCTTTCGCCGGCCAACATCGCCACCACCATCGCCGCCATCGCCGGCCTCGCGCTTTATCTGGCCTCGCGACGTTCGCGCTACTTCGGCAACACGGTTCCGCTCCTTTGCGCGCTCCTTCTTTTCTGCCTCATCCTCCCTGGCGTAAACAGCACGCCCTGGCTTTGGGCGCTGCCTTTTCTCTTCACCTTTATCGCCGGCCTGGCCGCCGACGCCTATGAAAGCCCTCGCGGAAAACTAGCCCTGGCCGCCGGCGCGGCTATTGTGCTGCTGCAAGTCATTTCGTGCGTCCTGGACCTTCCGAAATCCGCGTAAGAGAATCCAGCCAATGATCTTGTCTTGCGCGACATATGCTTTTGACAGCATATTGTTTTCGCGCTACGATAAGGAACAAATCGGGCCCCGAGCAGAACACGGCCAACATGGGAAGCAGCAGGTGAATTCTGGTTCGTACGCGAATCGAGATCTCATTTGCTCGTTTAGGTTTGGAGTTGCACGGTGCCCAGCGAATCGACAAATTCGTGGGAAGTGCTTTTCCACGACGAGTTTGTGCCGGAGTTTGAGCAATTGCCGTTGACCGTGCGGCGGCAGGTTTACGTGCTTGCCGAATTGCTGGCGAACTTTGGGCCGCAACTCGGCCGTCCTCATGCCGATACGTTGAACGGCTCGAAGCACCACAACATGAAGGAACTTCGCTTTCGTGCGGACGGCGGCGCTTGGCGAATAGCTTTCGCATTTGACTTCAAGCGACATGCCGTACTGTTGGTCGGCGGCGACAAAGCCGGAGTTTCGCAGGACAAGTTTTACCGAAGTCTGATCGGCATTGCCGACAGCCGCTTTGAACAGCATTTGCGCGCGGCGAAGGAGACGGAATAACCATGGGAATCCCATTCGAACAGATCCTCGCGCGCGAATCCGAGCCGACCCGGCGTTGGGTGGCTCAGCGTGCCACCCAGCTCATTGCCGAGGAGCTCAATCTGCGCGAGATGCGCCGTCTACGCAAATTGACTCAGGCGCGCCTCTCAAAAAAGCTCAAGATTGGGCAGGAAGGCATTTCGCGGATCGAGAAACGCACGGATCTCTATCTTTCAACGCTGCGAAGTTATGTGGAGGGAGTGGGCGGCAAGCTGTCTTTGGTCGTCGAATTCCCCGACAGAGCGCCGGTGATTTTGGCTGGACTAGGAGACCGGGACGAAGCCACAAAGCACTCAAAACAGGCCACAAAGCGCTCCTAGCCTTCCGCCGGATCGAAAACTGGCAACGATCTCGCCACACAAGTAGACGAGGCCAATGGACTGGACAGGAGATTTCCTTATAAATCGAAGAAAAATAAAGGGGTTATTTCCTTATTCTCGTCTTGCGAAAACCCCCTCCGACCTTATAAAATACCTTTAAGAGTCCTGCGGATACGGCCCGCCTTCTTTGTGTCTTTTGCCGCTTTCTTGCGGGCGCGAAAAAACTATGCCAAACGATCAAAATCCACAGCTCCCCCTCGAAGGCGCCAACCCGCCCGGCGGCCAGAACACCTACATCAACATCGAAGAGGAAATGCGCCGCTCCTACCTCGACTACTCGATGTCGGTGATTATCGGCCGCGCTCTGCCTGACGCTCGCGACGGCCTCAAGCCCGTCCACCGGCGCATCCTCACGGCCATGCACCGCGAGGGCATGCAGTACAACAAAAAATATTCCAAGTGCGCCGGCGTCGTCGGCGAGTGCCTCAAGAAATACCATCCCCACGGCGACTCGTCGGTTTATGACGCGCTAGTCCGCATGGCCCAGGATTGGTCGTTGCGCTATCCGCTGGTCGACGGGCAGGGCAACTTCGGTTCGGTCGATGGCGACCCGCCCGCGGCCTACCGTTACACCGAATGCCGCCTGCAGCGCATCTCCGAAGCCCTGATGGCCGACATCGAGATGGAAACCGTCGACATGGTTCCCAACTTCGACGAGACCACCGACGAGCCCTCCGTGCTGCCCACGCGCGTTCCCGTACTGATCGTCAACGGCTCCAACGGCATCGCCGTCGGCATGGCCACCAACATTCCTCCGCACAACCTCACCGAGGTCGTCAACGCGACCATCGCGCTGGTTAAAGATCCCCAGGCCGGCCTCGAAGAGGTGCTCAAGCACGTGCATGGACCGGACTTTCCGACCGGCGCCATTCTTTATGGCCGCAGCGGCATCGCCGAGGCCTATCGCACCGGCCGCGGCCGCTTCCTCATGCGCGCCCGCGTCGCCGTCGAAAGCGTCACCAAGGAACTCAAGGCCCTGATCGTCACCGAGCTGCCCTACCAGGTCAACAAGGCCACGCTCTTCAAGCGCATCGCCGAGCTGGTCGAGAACAAGATCATCACCGAGATCGACATCAGCACCGAGCGCACGCGCGACGAGAGCGACCGCGACGGCATGCGCATGGTCATCGGCCTCAAGCGCGGCGCGCAGCCGGAGATCGTCCTCAACCAGCTCTACAAGCACACGCAGTTGCAAGAGAGCTTCTCGATGATCTTTCTGGCCGTGGTCAACGGCCAGCCACGCGAGTTGGGTCTGGCCGACGCCATCCACGTCTTCATCGATCACCGCGCCGATGTGGTGCAGCGCCGCACCGTCTTTTTGCTGCGCAAGGCCCGCGAGCGCGAGCACATTTTGGAAGGGCTCAAGATCGCCCTCGACAACCTCGACACGGTCATCCGCATCATTCGCGGATCGAACTCCCGCGCCGACGCCCGCGAAAACCTCTACTCCTGGAGCAAGGGCAAAGACATTGTCATCAAGCTCGACCGCCAGCGTCTGCCGCATGAAGAAGCCGGCCTCACGCTGCGTCAGGTCGACGCCATCCTCGAGTTGCAACTCTATCGCCTCACTCAGCTCTCGATCGACGAGATTCTCAACGAACTCCACGAGATCCTCAAGAAGATCGCCGAGTACGAAGAGATTCTGGGCAGCGACAAAAGACTGCGCGAGGTAATCGTCGCCGAGCTTGAAGAGGTTCGCGAAAAGTACGGCGACAAGCGTCGCACCGAAATCATCGACGAGTCGGCCGAATTGCAGCTTGAAGACCTGATCGCCGACGAGCAGGTGGCCATCACCGTCAGCCACCAGGGCTACCTGAAGCGCACGCCGATTTCCACCTACCGGCAGCAGCGCCGCGGCGGAACCGGACGCACGGGCATGAAGACGCGCGATGAGGACTTCGTTTCGCAGTTGATCGTCGATTCGACGCACGCCTACCTGCTCTGCTTCACCAACTCCGGGCGCGTCTACTGGCTCAAGGTCTACGAAATTCCCGACGT
>PMHC01000080.1:0-11162 GCA_003156495.1 Acidobacteriaceae bacterium | reverse complement strand
TCGACAAAGACGATGAGCTGGTTGCCGCCGAACTGACCAACGGCAAGCAGACCATCTTCCTGGCTACGCGCGAAGGCATGGCCATCCGCTTCAACGAGGAGTACGATCCGAATCGCAGCGGCGTGGGCTTGCGCCCCATGGGACGCAACGCCGGCGGCAACCGCGGCATTTCGCTCCGCAAGGGCGACTACGTAATCGGCGCCGCCGTCACCAACTCCTTCGCCATGCGCGATACCGAACGCGACGCCTGCGCCGCCAACCTCGGCCAGACCGATAAACTCACCGCCATGCGCCAGGAATGCGCCGACGCCGAAAAGGCACTGCAGGAGATACGCGAAAAATCCCGCAGCCACGATGTCGATCCGGTCGCCATCAAGGCCGCCGAAAAGGCCGTCGAGCATTCCTTCGACGCCATGAAGCGGTTGGACGAAAAGCTGGGCGTCACCCGGCAGTTGATTCTCACCATCACCGAAAACGGCTTCGGCAAGCGTACCGATGTGGATGAGTACCGGCTGACCTCGCGCGGCGCGCAAGGCGTTACCAACCTGAAGGCCACGCCCAAGGTCGGCAAATCCACCGCGATCCTGCTTGTCGATGAAACCAGCGAGCTAATGGTCATCAGCCAGTTCGGCANNTCATCCGCATCGACACCAACCAGGTCCGCTCGGCCGGCCGCGCCACACAGGGCGTTCACCTGCTCAACCTCGACCAAGACGACAAGATCGCCGCCGCGGTCATCATTCCGCCCGAGGAGCTGAGCGACAAAGACGAAGACGAACAAGGCTCGCTGTTGCAGTAGAGCAGCGAACAGTTGTCGGTAATCAGTAAAAAGCCCCAGGTTCTCCGCGATAGCGGAAAGCCTGGGGCTTTGTTTTATATTCTGCGAATCCAGTATCCCGGCCGGCGCTTCGTATGCGCGACAGCAACAATGAATATCTCGTTTCGCCAATCGAAATACACAATGGAATAAGGAAATTTTTCGAGCAGCATTTTTCGCGTGCCACTTAAATATTCTGGATACTGAAGCGGCGAGCGGACCGCCCGGGCAAAACTCGCCAGCAACTCGTCCCTAAATTCACGCGCGGCCCGTAAACTTCGCATCGCGTACCAGCGGGTGGCTTGTTGAGCTTCGCGCCGCGCAGCCTTGTGAATCCTTAATTTTTTCACTCGCCGGCGATCGCGCGTAAATCAGCAGCCACTTCTTCCGGAGTCGAGGTTGCGGCCGTTCCGGTTTTGATTTCCGCCACACGGCGTGCGATCTCGGCCTCCCAGGCCGCGGCAATTTCTACCTCTTCCCCATCATCGTCGCCGACGGCGCTTTCCCACAGAGTGTTCGCCAGCAGAATTTGCTGTTCCGCGGGAAGTTCCTGCGCCAGTTGCCGAATCTCTTCGTAGCTATGCGCCATGAAAGGATTGTACCCCGGAATCGATCACGCGCGGCAAAACCGCGCCGTGCCCAAATCCGCTCTCACCCCTTGCGCCGGTAGAGCACCTGAAACTCGTAGCCTTCATTGGCGGGGAAGAGTCCGGCGACATGGCGCAACCGCTCGGCCAAAGCCGGCGCGGCCAGCAGCGGATACTCGCGCTCGCGCAGGTCGCGGTAGTCGAAGTCTTGGGCCAGCGACAGCATATAAATCGCCAGCGCGTCAGAGAAGGCCGACTCGTAGTAGCTCAGCCGGGCCTGCTCGTCGATGGTCTTGGCCCCCACGTGCGGCTCCTGCGCGCGGCGGCGCGTCTCCCAGGCGTCCTGACTGGTTTCGCCCCGCACTTGCGCTTCGGCCTGCGTCCATACCAGCGTGGAAAAACTCTCCGGCACGCCGGCGGCCTCGACAAAATTGTGGGCCACGTTGATGAAAAATTCGAAGGCCAATCCGAAACGGTCCTCGACCAGCCGCGTGGAAATGAAGACGCCCTCGGTCGAGCCGACGGTGGCGTTGCGATGGCAGACGGCGCGGTCGCCCAGCTCGACGGCATAGGCCGGCGCCACCATATTTTCGCCCGTGTCGTCGATCGCCAGCGGCACAAAGTAGTAGCTGCGCTGGCGCAGCGCCGGCGCCAGCGTGGCGGGCACGGCGCAGACCAGATGCGCCAGATCTTCCTCCGCGATGCGGGTTTCGCCCCACCATGTGTAGTGAATTCCGTTGGATGCTTCCTGTACGGAAACCTGTGTGGCCACCTTTTCGGCGGGCCAAAGCTCGACCTGTGTGCTGCTTGCCATGAATCTGTATTCTAGCCGAGCGAGCCGGAGCGGCGCTGCTGGCGGCGAACCGGAGCGGAACTTAATCCCGGCCCGCCGCTCGCCGCGCGCGGATCACGAACTCCCGCACCCGCGCCGCGTCTTTGCGTCCCGGCGCGGCTTCCACGCCGCTCACCGCGTCCACTCCCCAGGGCCGCAGCATACGGATCGCCTCGGCGATATTTTCCGGCCGCAGACCGCCGGCGGCAACAAAGTTCACGCCTTCAGCCACATCGAAAATCCGCCGCCGCGCCGCCGCCCAATCATAACTTTGGCCGGTACCGCCAACGGCCGCGGCCGTCTTCGCGTCAACCAGAATCGCGTCGGCATGGGGATCGGAAACAAAACTTGGCGCGCCTTCGCCGAAGTGCAGCACGCGCAAAATCCGCAATCCGACGCCACAGCGCGCGCGCAGCCCAACCGTCAGCTCGGCCGCGGCCGCCCAGTGCAGTTGCACGCCGGTCAGCCCGCAGCTTTCTACCGTGCGAAGAATTTCGTCCAACTCCGCATCGACAAAAACGCCGATTTTTTCCGCCGTCGCCGGCAGTTGCCGCACGATCTCGGCCGCCTGCGCAGCGGTCACCTGACGCGGACTAGGCGCAAAGACAAAGCCCAGTGCATCGGCGCCAGCCTCAATAGCTACTTGCGCGTCGGCGAACGACGTGTTGCCGCAGATTTTGATCCANNCTCTCGCCGATGAGAAACGCATCGAAGCCCGCCTCGCGCAATTCGGCGATCTGCTCCGGCGTCGAGATTCCGCTTTCGGTCACGCGCACCACGCCGGCCGGAATCCGCTCGGCCAGTTTGAGCGAGATCTCGCGATTCACCTCAAAGCTGCGCAAGTTGCGGTTGTTCACGCCGATGGCGCTGGCTCCGGTCGCGCCCAGCAGGTCCAGCACCCGGTCCAACTCCTCGCCGGTGTGCACCTCAACCAACCTGTCGAGCGAAAAACCTTCGGCGACCTGGGCCAAATGCAACAGCTCGGCGTCGTCGAGCGCGGCGGCGATCAGCAGCACCGCGTCAGCGCGATGCGCGCGGGCCTCGACGATCTGATACTCGTCAACGATAAAGTCCTTGCGCAGGCACGGCAGAGGAACCGCGGCCGAAACCAGCTCCAAATTGCGCAAGCTGCCCTGGAAGTACGGCTCGTCGGTGAGTACCGAAAGCGCCGCCGCGCCGCCAAAGCGATACCGCTGCGCGATCCATGCCGGATCGAAATCGGCACGGATCAGCCCTTTTGAGGGCGAGGCTTTTTTGACCTCGGCGATAATCGCCGGACCGGTTGCGGCCTTGGCCTTGAGCGCCGCCGCCCAGCCGCGCGGATGGTGCCCGGCGGCGCGGCGCTCCACTTCAGCCAGCGGCACGGTTGCCTTGGCCGCCGCCAAAGTGGCGCGCGTCGAGGCTAGAATCGTCGCTAAAAATGTATCGCCTTCAATTGCCATAATCTACGCCGAGTATACGGGCTACGGCCCGCCTTGCGCTGAAGATCACCGGCCGCAAATCGTCCTTCCACGCTCCAAATAGCCTCTCATCCCGTCCCGGAATGGCACTTTCGCGACTCTCCCCCGCGCTCGACCGACTGTCCGACGAACTGTCCATTGAAGTCTTTTCCCCGTCCGCCGATATTGCAGTTGGAGTCATAGCTGGCCTGCTCGGGCGCTCCACCCGTTTGTCTACAAATGGGCATTGCACATGAAAAGGACTCCTCCATGTCTGCATTTCGCGATCTGCCTATCGCCCGCAAACTGTTTTTTAGTTTCGGCATTGTTTGCCTGCTCTCAACCATTTTGGGCGGCGTCGCACTCTTCAGCTTCCACAAGCTGAACGCCAATGTCGACGACGTTGTAAACAATGCACTGCCTTCAATCCGGATCTTAAACAAGATCCGCATCAATTCGACATCGGTTCGTCGCGCTGATATTACATTGGCGCTTTGCGATACGCAGGCCTGCGTGGAAAAATACCAGCAGCGCCGCCAGACATTTATCGATAATTACCGCAGTGCAATGGCCGAGTACGAGCCATTGATCAGCTATCCCGGCGAACGCGAGCTTTTCACTTCGTTTCGCGATCAAGTCACCCAGTACTTCCAGTACAGCGATCAATTCCAAAAATTGATTAGCTCCGGCAAAATGGATGAAGCCCGCCATTTGGCCACGAGCAGCGTGACGGCCGACCTCTTCGACTCGTTCAATAACACGATTAAGCAAGATCAAGATCTTAACGAAAAGATGGGCGCGGCCTCGGGCGCCGCGGCGACGAGTCTCGGCAAAAACTCCAGTATTCTGATCGCGATTATGGTTTTCCTCGCTGTCGGCATCTCTATTTTTGTCGGCATCGTGTTGACCCGCTTCATTTCGCCGCCGCTCATCGCCGCCACTGAAGCCCTCGAGCGCGTGGCCAATAAGGATCTGACTGCTTTCGTCGAAGTACATGGCGCCGACGAAGTTGGCCGTCTCTCCGAAGCGCTGAATAAGAGCGTCGCCTCCACCCGCGAGGTGCTTTCCGCGATCGCCAAGGGCGCCGAAACCCTCTCTTCGGCCACCGAAGAACTCAGCGTCCGCTCCGGCCAGTCGAGCGAAAACGCTAAGACGCAATCATCGAGCACCAACCAGATTGCCGCCGCCGCGCAAGAGATGACCGCCACCATCGGCGAAATCAGCCACAACGCCGAAGAGGCCAGCCACGCCAGCCGCCAGTCAGCCGAAGCAGCCAGCCAGGGCGGGACGGTGATGCAGAAGGCCAACTCCACGATGGAGCGGATCGGGCAGACCTCGTCCACCGTCGCCGAACGCATGGATACCCTGGCCCAGCGCTCGCAAGACATCGGCAAGGTCGTCAACGTCATTCAGGAAATCAGCGAGCAGACCAACCTGCTGGCCCTCAACGCCGCCATCGAAGCTGCCCGCGCCGGCGAGCACGGCCGTGGCTTCGCGGTCGTTGCCGGCGAAGTCCGCCGCCTGGCCGAGCGCACCAAAAGCGCTACCGAAGAAATCTCCGCCACCATCCGCAGCATTCAGGATGAAACCAAGCTCACCGTCGAGGTTATGGAAGGCAGCCGCGTCGAAGTCGAGTCCGGCATGACCGAAACCGCCAACGCGCAGCACTCTTTGGAATCGATCATCGAGATGGTGCAGGGCATGGAGCACATGATCAGCCTGATCGCCACCGCCGCCACCGAACAGACCGCAGCTTCGCGCGAAATCTCCGAATCGGCCGGCAGCATCTCCAAACTCGCCGAAGAAAATTCCGTCGCCGCCGACGAAACTTCGACAGCCTGCAAGAATCTTACCGAGCTGGCCAACGACCTCGACGGCATGATCCGTCAGTTCAACATCGATGGCGACTCCACAAGCACGCGCAGACTCACTTCAGGACGGGCTCCCGCACGCAGCGTGCCTGCTTTTGCTCACGTCTAAACAAATTTTGCGGCTCCCCCATCGGCCGAAGAGGATCATTTCTCTTCGGCCATTTTTTATTCGACGCCGACGGCCGGCACAAACGTTTCGACAAGTTCTTGCGCCGCTCTTCGTCCCATGCGAATGCAATCGGGCACGCCGATTCCTTCGTAGGCATTGCCCACCAGCCGCAATCCGGGCAACGCCGATGCGCGCGCTTCGATCCGCTCCATCCGCGCCTTGTGGCCCACCGCGTACTGCGCCATTGCCCGCGGCCAGCGCGAAACCTGCGCATGTTCCGGCGCCACATTCGGCGGAACCGCCTTCGCGCCCAAAATCTCGCTCAGCTCGCGCCGCACAATAGCAATCAGTTTTTCGTCGCTCTCCTCAAGCAGCGCCGCGCGATTCGCGCCGCCCAAAAATGCGCGGAAAACCGCCTTGCCCGGCGGCGTGCGGCCTAAAAATTTTCGATGCACAAAAGTGCTGGCCAGCATCGCGCGCCCTTCGACCGCAGGAACCAGAAAGCCGAAACCCGACGGCAAATCTCCCAGCCGGTTCTCGTCGTAAACCAGATTGATGGTGATCGACGAAGAATAAGGAATCGTGCGCAGATCCTCGCCCAGCTCCGCGTCAACCGCCGTCAGCAACTCGCCCGCCGCCCATGCTGGCGTGGCCAAAATCACCGCGTCGTAAGACTCGCGCGCATCGCCTGAAACCACGCTCCAGCCATCGTAGGTCCGCCGCAACTCGCTCACCGCGGTCGACAGCCGCAGTGCCGATGGCTCCAGCCGTGCCACCAGCGCATCGACCAACTGGCTCATCCCGCCACGCAGCGCCGTAAAAATCCCCCCGCCGCCATTGGTCCCCCGCGACGGGCTTTTAGCCATGCGCCGGTGCGCCGCCAGCATTCCGCGCGTCAGCGAGCCGTACTGCGTTTCCATCTCCACCATCCGCGGCAGCACCGTCTGCGCGCTCAACTGCGTCGCGTCGCCGCCGTAGATGCCGCTCAGCAGAGGATCGGCCAGGCGGTCCACCGCTTCCTGGCCAAAGTGCCGCTCAACCAGCTCGGCTACCGACTGATCGTGTCCGTTCGGGTGCGGTCGGCGCAGCAGCTCCAGCGCCATGCGCGCCTTGGTCGGCAAACTGAATAGCGGCGTAAAGGCCGTGGGCACCAGCTTGGTCGGCACCAGGAACATCAACCCGTCGGGCAGCTCCACCAGCCGATTGTGAACCACAATGTGCGTCTTGCGCGCCTCGTCGTTCGAGGGCACTAGCTCCTCGCCCAGCCCCAGCTCGCGGCACAATTCAGCCGCCGCCGTTTTTTCCGTAATAAAGGAATCGGGGCCGCGCTCGAGCACCGCGCCACCTACGATCTCCGACGACAGCGAGCCGCCCAGCCGCTCCCGCTGCTCGAATAGCGTGTACTCGGCCGGTGCGCCGGCCATCCGCGCTTTTTCCAGCTCATAGGCAGCCGCCAGCCCGGCAATGCCGCCGCCGATGATTGCAATCCTCATTTTTTGACTTCGCTCCTCTACCGCTTTGGCTCGCGGCATGTGCGTCGGCAGGCTGGAGAAATGATTCATAGAGGCGCTTCGCTTGTGCGCGCAGCTTGCATCCTCGGATGACGCTTTGCATCTAACCCTAAAGAATAGAATCGGGAGCAGAGCTGGAGATTACTTAATTACTTTTAGCTCCAGGCGTCACGGCTAGTTTACACTTTCCTTGACCGGCGGCCCCAATTTTCCTATCCCGCGCTCGTCTGTCTTTCCCGCGAGCGCCAAAACAGGAGGCCTTTTAATGGATGCAGAACTGATCCACCGTCTGCACTTCGCCTTCACCGTCACCTTTCACTATCTTTTTCCGCAGCTCACCATGGGCCTGGCGCTGCTAATTGTCGCGCTCAAAACCGTGGCCCTGCGCTCAGGCGACGAAACCTGGAACCGCGCCGCTCGCTTCTGGGCACGCATCTTCGCCATCAACTTCATCATGGGCGTCGTCACCGGCATTCCCATGGAGTTTGAGTTCGGCACCAACTGGTCGCGCTTCTCCCAGGTCTCGGGCGGCATCATCGGCCAGCCGCTGGCCATGGAAGGCATCTTCAGCTTCTTTCTCGAATCCACCTTCCTCGGTCTATTTCTTTACGGCGAAAAGCGCCTCTCCAAGCGTATGCACTGGTTTTCGGCCTTCATGGTCTGGCTCGGCTCCTGGCTCTCGGGCTTCTTCATCATCGTTACCGACGCCTGGATGCAGCATCCCGTGGGCTTCAATCGCCTGCCCGACGGACATTTTGAAGCCACCAGCTTCTGGCAGTTGATGCTCAATCCCTGGGCCCTGCTGCAGTACGCGCACAATATGACCGGCGCGGTCGTTACCGCCGCTTTCGTCATGTGCGCCGTCGGCGCCTTCTACCGCCTCGAAGGCCGGCATGAGGACTACGCCCGCATCTTCCTCAAGGTCGGCGTTATCGCCGGCATCGTCTCCACCATCGTCATCATCTTTCCCACCGGCGACCTGCACGGCAAATACGTCGCCCGCAATCAGCCGGCGGCCATGGCCGCCATGGAAGGCCTCTTCAAAACCGAAATCGGCGCGCCCATCGTGCTCATCGGCCAGCCCAATGAGGAAACCGGGCAAATCGACAATCCTCTCGCCGTCAACGACGTGCTGAGCCTGCTCATCTATGGCACGCCGCGCGCCGAGGTCAAAGGCCTCGATCAGGTTCCCCGCAACCAGTGGCCCACCGCCCTGCCGTTGCTCTATTACGCCTACCACATCATGGCCGGCCTCGGAACCTGGTTCGTGCTGCTGATGGCCGTCTCCGCCTTCTTGCTCTGGCGCGGAAAACTGCTTGGCTCGCCGTGGGTGCTCTGGGCGCTGCTGCTAAGCTTCCCGCTCCCCTACATCGCCAACACCGCCGGCTGGCTGACCGCCGAGCTTGGCCGCCAGCCATGGATCATCTATGGTCTGATGCGCACCTCCGAAGGCTATTCGAGTTCGGTTTCGGCCGCCAACGGCCTCTTCACCCTGCTCGGCTTCATGGGCCTCTACACCTTGCTCGGGCTGCTCTTCACCGTCCTCGTCTACCGCGAAATCGCTCAAGGCCCCGAGCCGCAAACACAGAAGACGGAAGTCTCCGCGTAAAAGGAGTTCAACCATGATGGGTTTTCTCTGGTTTTGGCTGGTCGCCGTCATGATCGTCGGCTACGTCGTTCTCGACGGTTTCGATATGGGCGTCGGCGTATTGCATCTGTTTTTGGCGCGCAACGAGGCCGAGCGCCGCACGCTTCTGGCCTCCATTGGTCCGGTTTGGGACGGCAACGAGGTCTGGCTGCTAGCCGGCGGCGGCACTCTCTACTTCGCCTTTCCGCTCCTCTACGCCTCGGCCTTCTCCGGCTTCTATCTGCCGCTGATGATTGTCCTCTGGCTGCTGATACTGCGCGGCGTCAGCATTGAGCTGCGCAACCACGTCGATATCGGCGTTTGGCGCTCTCTGCTCGACGGCGTCTTCGGTCTGGCCAGCGTTCTGCTTACCATCTTCTTCGGCGCGGCTCTGGCCAACGTTCTGCGCGGCGTTCCCCTCCATGCCGACGGCACATTCTTCCTGCCCCTGTGGACCAACTGGCAACCCGGCGTCGATCCCGGCATTCTCGACTGGTACACGGTCATCGGCGGTCTGGTCGCCCTGGTCGCCCTCACCCTCCACGGCGCGCTCTGGCTCACCATCAAAACCTCGGGCGAACTCGAGCAGCGCGCCCGCAAAATCGTTCCCGCGCTTTTGATCGTGCTCGTCGCGCTCACCGTCGTCAGCCTCGTCGCCACCATCGCCGTGCGCCCCGCCACCTTAGATAACTATTTCCGCTACCCGTTCACTTTTGTCGTGCCGGTCGGCGTAGTCGTTTCGCTGCTCCTGATCGGCCTCTGGAACCGTCAGGCCAAGCCGCTCTGCGCCTTCCTGGCCTCCGTGGCCTATCTCTTCTTCATGCTCGCAGGAGCCTGCTGGGGCGTTTATCCCACGCTGCTGCATGCCACCACCGGCGCCACCAACGACATCACCCTCACCCGCGCCCTGACCGGCGCGCATGGACTGGCCGTCGGCCTGGTCTGGTGGACCATCGGCATGGCCTTGGCCACAACCTACATCGTTTTCGTCTACACCCGCTTCAAGGGCAAAACCGACGCCGCGGCGGAAAGCCACTAGCTCCGTGACCGCTTAAATTTATGCCATCGCGGGTGCCCCCGGTCTCGATTCTGAGACCGGGGAACCACGACGCGAAGGATCGAAATAATCCGCTCGCGGCACCAGGCGCCCGCGAGCAAGTTTAGCTTACGCATTTTGCGTAAATATTTACGCAAAATGCGTAAGACAGGGTAGAATCAAATCATGGACGGCCTAGCGACTCTCGATGCGATCTTCCCCTCCGTACGGGCCGGCCTGCTCTCCACCGCCCTGCTCGAACCGCGGCGTTGGTGGTTTTTGAGCGAGCTGGCGCGGCGTTTGCGCGTCACCCCCTCCAGCCTCCAGCGCGAACTTGAATCCCTGGTCAACGCGGAAATCTTGCTGCGCCGCCAAGACGGCCGTCGCGTTTACTTCCGCGCCAACGATGGATCCCCAATCTTCACCGAGTTACGCGGTCTGGTGGAAAAAACCTCCGGAATCGCGCCCTCGCTTGCGCAAGCGCTAGAAGCCTTCGCCGACCGCATCGATTTCGCATTCATATACGGCTCCTTTGCCCGCGGCCAGGAACACGCATCGAGCGATGTAGACGTGATGATCGCCGGCGTCGTCGAGCAGATCGATCTGGTTCCGGCGCTGCGCAAGCTCGAAGACCGCCTGGGACGCGAGGTGAACGTCACCCTCTATTCGCCGCAAGAGTTCCGCGCCAAAGCCGCCGCCGGCGACCACTTTTTGTGCTCTGTGCTGAAGAACCGAACTATACTGCTCAAAGGTTCGCGCAATGAGTTGGACAGCATGGTTACGCGGCGGAAAACTTCACCGGCACCGGACCAGCGTCCAGGAGCTCGGCGAAATCCGTCGTCTCGTGGCGCGCGATCTCGCTGACGCAGCGATTCCAGCGCTCTCTGAAGACCGGCGCTTCGCCACCGCCTACAATGCAGCTCTCCAAACCGCGAAGATGGCGATTGCCTGCGCCGGGTATCGCGTTGCCAGCGTACCTGGACATCATCGCATCACCTTTGAAGGCGCCTCGCTGGCCCTCGGCAAATCGGCGGCCAACCTTACCGATTACTTCGACGCTTGCCGCCGCAAACGAAACGAAATCGACTACACCGGAACCGTCGTCGCCACGCATACCGAGGCGGACGAGTTACTGGTGCACGCCAAAACCTTTCTCGCCATGGTCGAAGCGTGGATCGCTGACAGGCATCTCGCGCTTAAATCGCAAAAGCCTCTCCCCAGAAAAAAGCTATAGCTCTGACGGCGTTCCCACAGGCGCAATCTCCCGGAGCCCCTCGGCCGTCTGCTCCAGCTCCGCGTCCCAGTTCTTCGGCTGATAGATGCAGCAAGGCTC
>PMHC01000242.1 GCA_003156495.1 Acidobacteriaceae bacterium | reverse complement strand
TCCCCACCGACCCCACCGACCGGCTGAACTTGAATGAAGGCCGCGACATGATCAAGGCCGACTGGGTGCATGGCCCACACGCATTTTCGCTGGCCTGGTCCACTGCCGCGCTGGCCCCCGCGCAGGCCAACCTGCGCGACACCACCGCTTTCCGGTATAACGTTCTAGTGCGCGGATTTGACACAGCTCTCATCGCCGGCGATGATCGCGGCGGCGATTCTTTCGGTGCCTTGACTTTCACTCGTGTACTGGGGCAGGCATGGGAGGTGCATGGCGAAGCCGTCTGGCGCGAGCAGGCCGCGGTGCTGCTGGGCGCCAAATACACTATCTCCGGCATTACCTTCATCGGCGAGTTCTACACTCCGCCCAACACTCCCTACTATCGGGATACAAGTATCTCCGCGCTGGCCGGTCGCCAGCACTACGTCTTTCTTCATGTAGAGAAGCCTCGTCTGCGCGAGCTTCCTGGTTGGAAGCAGTGGGATCTTGCCGCCTATGCCGTCGCCAATCTCGACGACCACGGCTCCACCACCGTCCTCGACCTTAGCCGCTGGATCGGCAATCACTTCTCTGTCTACGCTCACACAGAAGTCCCCGCGGGCAGCCATACATCGGAGTACGGTTCCGCCCCCTACTCGACGGCCACATCGGTGGGAGTCCGATTTCAACTATGAAAGACGCATGCCTCTCTACAACACCCACCGCCACGGCGGAAGAGATCAGGCCGGACAGCAGGATACCCCTGGGAATCCGTCTTCTATGGATCATTCCCGCCGTCGCTGTTTTCTGCCTGGTTCTGTTTCTCTCCATCGGTCAGACAAAGCTCTCGCAAAGCGCACTTCAATTCGCCGTTATCCTGGTCTATTCCGCGCTGATCGCCCCACCCGCCGCATTTGTCTGTAGTTGGATCGGGCATCGCTGCTACACGAAAAAACTCCGGTATCTCATCCCTCTGTTCACGCTGGCGCTCGTCGCCGCCGCCACCGCGGGCACGCTAGCCGGAGTTCTGGTCTTGCGCTGGCTGGGCTTCTTTTCACGCAGAGAGTATTGGAACGAGTTTCGCGACTCCTGGCTCTTCAGCATTGTCATCACGCTCGTCGCCGGACTGAGCATCACCGTCTTTGAGACCCTGCGCTCCCAACTCCAAGCCGCCACGCTCGAGGCCCGCACCCGCCAAATGGAACAGGAGCGCGCCTACAAGCTATTGGCCGAGGCGCAACTCGCCTCCCTTGAATCCCGCATCCATCCCCACTTCCTCTTCAACACGCTCAACTCCGTTGCATCGTTGATTCCCACCGACCCGGCTCGCGCCGAACAGATGGTGGAAAAACTCGCCTCGCTGCTGCGCTTTTCGCTCAATGCGCAGCCCAACGGATTGGTGCCGCTCGATCAGGAACTGAAAATCGTACGCGACTATCTCGATATTCAGTCGGTTCGCTTTGGGAATCGCCTGCGCTACCGGATTCTCGTTCCCGAAGCGCTCAACTCCGTGCGAGTTCCTCCACTATCACTGCAAACGCTGGTCGAAAACGCCGTCAAACACGTCGCCTCCGAGCGCGCCGAGGACGTCGCAATCGAGCTTCGCGGTGTCGCCGATGAAGCTGCTGTCCGGCTCGAAGTTCGCGATGACGGTCCAGGTTTTTCTCTCGCCGCCGTCACTCCCGGCCACGGTCTCGGCAATCTCATCGCCCGTCTGGAGCTGCTCTTCGGCGCCGCGGGCCGCCTTGACCTCAAGCGCGAAAATGGAGAGACGGTAGTTTCAATCTCTCTCCCAGCCGGGTTGTGAGGCGCTATGGAAACTTTGCCCCTCAATGCATATATCGTTGATGACGAACCGCTCGCCGTCGAGCGGTTGAAGCGTCTGCTTGCCCGCCACGCTAATCTGCGCATCTTCGGCAGCGCCAACGACCCGCGACAAGCCCAGGATTTCCTCGCCCGCAATTCCGACATCGACCTTCTCTTCCTCGACATTCAAATGCCCGGCATGAACGGATTCGAGCTCCTTTCGCTGCTTGCCATTCAGCCCTTCGTCATCTTTACCACCGCTTACGATCAGTACGCGCTACGCGCCTTTGAAGTAAATTCCATCGACTATCTGCTTAAGCCCATTGAAGAAGCGCAACTGGAGCGAGCGCTCGCAAAGCTGGACCGCCTGCGCCCACTTCCTCAGCCGGATTGGCAGCAAAATCCGCAACTGCCCGCGCTCTTAAAGGAATTGGCCGATTCGTTGCGCTCCGGCGTAACCGACTTTCCGCGGCGCGTTGCCTCGCGCGTCGGCGACCGCATCTCTTTTCTCGATCTTGACGCCGTCACTCATTTCCAGGCGCGCGATAAGCTCACTTATGCAGTAATCAACGGCCGGGAACACTGCGTCGACCAGACCATTGCCGAGTTAGAGCGCAAGCTCGACCCCGCGCGTTTCCTGCGCGTCCACCGCGCCATTCTTCTCCATCTGGACTGGGTCCGTCAGGCGCAAGTCGCCTTCGCCGGCAAAGTCGTCGTCACGCTCAAGGACGATCGCGGTACGCAGTTGCCCGTCGCCAGAGATCGCGTACGCGCGCTTCGTTCACGTCTGGAATTCTAGCTCTTCCCTACTTTCGCTCCGCGACCACGAAATTGTCATCCACTGCAAGTACGGTGGCCGCAGTCAGATGGCTGCCGAGTTACTCAAGCGCAACAGTTACGAGCGCGTCGTCAATCTGACTGGCGGTATTATGGCCTGAGCCAATAAGATCGATCCCTCGATGAATAGATACTAAACAGGGCAACCGCCACCGGGTTTACTTCTTTTTGTTTTTGTACCCTCACCTCGGTAATGGCAGTTTTTTCCTGCCGCCCAGGCAGCTTATAAATCCCCTATCCCGTAAATGCAGTTAATGATTGTAAGTGCGCATTCGCCTCATATACAATCTGCGCAGATAACATCCCACTGGCCGGACACGGTACGGCGGGGCCCCTTTTAAGAGCATCCGGTCACAAGCGGAGCATGACCCATGCTTTCTTCTTGTGCGGCGCTTGAGGCTATTGCTCAAGCCGCCAAGTCTTCTCCCCAGTCGCCTGCTTTGATCGAGCCGAATGGACAGACGCTCGATTACAACCAACTGTGGGAACAGATCGAGGCATTGAGCCGGCGGATCGAAGAAGCCGGCGTGGAAGCCGGAGAGCGTGTCGCCATACTGCTGCCGCAGGGAATGCGGCAGGTTCTAGCCATCACCGGCGCGATCCATCGCCATATCGCCATTCCCCTGCAAACCAAAACCGCACCCGCTGAGGTGGAGTTTTTCATGCGCAGTGCCATGGCCGCGGCGCTGATCACGGCGCCGGGATGCGAGGCCGAAATCGAAGCCGCGCTCGGAACCGGGGCCGCCATTCTGATCGCCCGCAGCGGGCAGCCACCGACCCGATGGGAGATTGTCCGGCAGAAATCCGCCGCGAAAATCTCCGCTCCGCGATCTGCTGCGATCCTCTATCTCGTCACCTCGGCGACGACTGGAAGTTCCAAGCTGGTGCCGCTGACCGCCAAGAATATTGATGCCGGCGCCATTACCGTGCGGGATGCCGCCCAGATGACGGCCGCGGACCGATACCTGCTCATCGTTCCGATGTGCCACATCCTCGGCCTGGAGTGCGTATTCATGCAATTCCTGGTCGGCGGCGCCATTCTTGTCACCGAGGGCTTCGATCCAACCGCCTATCTGGGGTGGTTACGCGACCTGCGGCCAACCTGGTGCAGCGGCACGCCGGCGCTTTACAAGGCTTCGCTGGCGCTGTTGAAGCACGCTCCCGCCAACGGCAAAAGCTCGCTGAGAGTCCTCTTTTCCGCCGGAGCGCCCCTGCATAACGAAACCCGGCAAGAACTGGAAGCGATTCTCGGCGCGCCCATCCACAACGTGTATGGCCTGTCGGAAACAGGTCCGATTGCAAGCGAGATATGCTTTGCCGGCGCGCGTGTTCCCAACTCGGTCGGCCGCGCGTACGGAGTCAAGATCGGAATCGTCGATCCCGCCGGAGTTTTTTTAGCGCCGGGCGAAGAGGGCGAGATTGTGGCGCGCGGAGCCTCCATCTTCTCCGGCTACGCGGACAACCCTGAGGCCAATCGCGAGGCATTTATCGACGACTGGTTCAGGACGGGGGATTACGGCCACCTGGACGAAGGCGAAAACCTCTTTGTCACCGGACGGCTCAAGGAGATCGTCAACCGCGGTGGAGAAAAGGTGGCGCTGGAGGAAGTGGACGCAGTGCTGGCCTCTCACCCCGCGGTGCAGGAGGCGGCCGGTCGGGTCGAGGACTGG
>PMHC01000283.1 GCA_003156495.1 Acidobacteriaceae bacterium | reverse complement strand
TCCCAATCGTCGCAACTGTTGTCGACGACGACATCGTAGCCGGCGTTCAGCGCCAGGGTGCGCGCATTTTCGACCAGATCGTGGCTGGAGAGCAGAATCTCGAATACCGAACCGCGGAAGGCGTCGTCTTCATTGGCCATGGTGGCGGCGGCGGTGATGCGGCGGATCGGAGCCCAGTCGGGTAGCTGCAATTTGGGCAGGAATGGCGTTCGCCGGCCTTTGTTGCCGGGCGATTCGGGCAGGTCGGCGCGCTCAAAGAAGGCGCGGATCGAGGCGGGCAGCTTTTCGACCAGATTGTATTTATCCAGCAGATGGCGGACTTCGGCGACGGTCGAGTGGTCGGGCGTGGTGGGGCCAGAAGAGAGCGAGTCGAGCGAGCGCAGGGGTACGTCGGGAACCAGCAGGCTGACCTTGGCCGCTTCGGCGGCGGCCATTGCCAACCGGCCGCCCTTGACCGCCGAAAAGTGTTTGCGCAGGGTATTGACTTCGTCGATCGGCGCGCCCGAGGCCAGCAGCAATTTGTGGAAGGCGACGGTTTCATCGAGCGTAATGTGCGGATCGATGGGCAGGTCGAACATGGCCGAACCGCCGCCGGAGATCAGAAAGAAGACCAGCGTGTCTTTGCGCGCGTGGCGCAGCAGCGACAAGGCTGCATGGGCGGCGGCGAAGGAGTCTTCGTTGGGCGCCGGGTGGCCGCCTTCGAAGTAGCGGAAGCGCCAACTGCGTTCGCTGGGCAACTGGTTGGAGCAAAAGATGCCGCGCAAGCCTTTGCGGCGGGGCATGCGCTCCATGAGGGTGTCGAGCATCGGGCCGGCGACCTTGCCCAGCGCGATGACGAAGATGCGCCGGTAGGCGGAAAGATCGATGATGGCCGGGCCGCTGCCGTCGGGCAGCAGGCGATGGAGCAGGTTGCCGTCGAAGCGCAGGCGGCGGTCAAAGGCCGATCCGATACTGCAGGCGTCAAGCGCGCCGGTAAAAATCTTCGTCGCCGAAGCGTGAAGGGTTTCGTAGGTGGTGTCAGTAACTGGGGTCATGATGGGAGCTCCTTCAACCAGCTCGCGATTGCGCGCTGCATCGGATGCAAGTGATCCGAAAAGAAATGATCGACGCCGTGTAATAGTAGTTGTCGTTTGGGTTCGGCGGCGGAAGAAATAAGATGCGTTAATTGTTCGGCGGGCGCAAAAGAATCGCGGTCGCCACTAATAAAAAGTTTGGGAAGGGTGAGGTGGTGCAGGGAAGGGTAAGAGTAGGTGCGGCCTTCGGTTTGAAGGGGAAGGCCCAGGGCGATGAGAGCGTGCAGCCGGTGCTGCGATGGGTTTGAGCCGCAACAGGCGTTTAGCGCCATGGCCGCGCCAAAGCTGAATCCGGCCAGGATCAGCGGACGATCGAATTCGTGCTCCAGCCAATCCAGCGCGGCGAAAACGTCTTCGACCTCTGCCTGACCGTCATACTGGCCTTGGCTGCAGTCCACGCTGCGGAAGTTGAAGCGTAGAACCGGCCAACCAAGGCCCCAGACCGGGTCGTTGAGGGCCTTCATGGCGTGGTAAACAACTTTGTTGTGCAGATTGCCGCCGTAGAGGGGATGGGGATGACAAACGAGAGCGGCAAAGGGCGCGTCGGCTCGGCCGAGATTGAGAACCGCTTCCAGTTTGCCGGCGGGGCCTGCAAGCGCAAAGGAGCGAATGGAGCCACGTTGAGAAGAGCCAGGTGGGGAAGGCGGGCGATTTTCCATCGCGGCGGAAGCTGCACATCTTAGCGCGGGACTCCGATGAACCTCATGCGCGGAATCTGCTAGCTCCGGGGCGTCTAGAGTCGAGCCGCCAGCGCGCGATTCACCATGAAATTCTGCAACCGTGGAGTTCATCCCACACTATATTGTACGCTCGGGCGAGTTGAATTCCGCATCTTCCGCGGTCAATGGCAGCCGATTGCTGCACGATGTGGGAAGAATAGTGGAAGGTTCAGAAGGTTCAATGAGACAAAAAGAGACGATGCACGCGGGAAGTGGGATCGCCGGCTGCGATATTCTGGCAATATCATGAAAAATCTTTCCGAAGCAGCTTCTCTCGACCCCGTTCAGCTTACGCGTCAGTTGTGCGAGATCGAATCGACAACTTACCAGGAGGGCAAGGTAGGCGATTTTCTGGCTGATTTTTTGGCCAGCCGCGGCTGGGAGGTGGAGAAGACTCCCGTAGCTCAGCCGCCGGAGAACGCCGATGGCGGAGCGCGCTGGAATGTCTACGGCGGTCCTGCCGGACAGAAGCCCGATCTGGTTTTTTCCACGCACATGGACACGGTGCCGCCCTACATCCCTTTCCACGAGGATGAGAAGTTTCTCTATGGCCGCGGCGTTTGTGACGCCAAGGGAATTATGGCCGCGCAGATTGTTGCCGCCGAGGCGTTGCGCAAGGATGGACTCAAGGTTGGTCTGCTCTATATGTCGGGCGAAGAGCGCGATTCGGCCGGCGCCAAGGTGGCCAATCTCCAATCGAAGGGCAGCCGCTACATGATCAACGGCGAGCCGACCGACAACCGTGTGGCGCTGGCCTCAAAAGGCGCGCTGCGCGTGGTTTTCCGCGCCAGCGGCAAAATGGCGCACTCGGCCTATCCGGAGTTGGGCGAAAGCGCGGTACATAAATTGGTGCAGGTGATGGCGCGGCTGCTCGAACTCAAGCTGCCGGTGACCGAGGATGTGGGGCCGAGCACGTTGAACATCGGCCAGATTCATGGCGGACACGCGCCCAACGTGATCGCCGATGAGGCTGAGGCGCAGGTGCTGATCCGGCTGGTGGGCGATGCGGCGCCGGTGAAAGCGCTGGTGCTGGAGGCGGCCAAAGGGCTGGCCGAGGTCGAGTTCACGCTCGAGATTCCCTTCGTGCGGCTGCATGCCGTCGAAGGACTGCCCACGATGGTGGCCAAGTTCACCACCGATATTCCGCAACTGAGCAACTGGGGCGAGCCGTTTCTTCTGGGACCGGGCAGTATTCATGTGGCGCACAACCCCGCGGAAAAGCTGGCCAAGGCCGAGCTGCTTGAAGCCGTTCAGCTCTACATTATGTTAGCGAAAAAGCTGCTGGCATAGTGGTCGATTGATACTCGCCGGGCCAGCGGCAGGCTGGCCCGTGTGTTTTCCTCAAGCTAAGGAAGCAGGCGCAAGGGCCCGAGGATTCCCGAGGGCAAAGGCGTCAGGTGGTCCATATCTTGCGGCGTGAATTTTTCGCCGTAGCGCTGGTTCAGCAATCGGTAGTCCGGTGCTGGCCGGCCGGCCAGTTCGTTGATGGCTGTGTTGGCGACGATGATCTTCAACCTGTTCGAGCCCGAGTGCAGCAGCGGCGCGATGTCGATCTGGTAGGGCGGCAGCCACACCGAGCCGGCCCGCTGGCCGTTCACGTAAACTACGGCCGCATCGCGCAGGGGCGCGTCATACCAGGCACGCATGCCGGGCTGATGAAGCTCTCCGCGCTCGACCGGCTTGCCTTCGCCAAAATCCAGAACTACGCGGCTGGACTTGGCCACATCGTCTGGAATTTCAATTGTCTTCTCATAAGTCGCCGTGCCGGAGTAGTATTTTTGCGCTTCATCTCTGCTCCAGGAGCGGAGCGTCGGCATGGTTTCAGTCATGCCGGTTTTGTCGATGGTCACCTTCCAGTCGCGGCTTAAATCGATGGGGGCAAAGGCGGCTGTTGAGGCCCTCTGGGCCGCGGAAGCGGCGTGGTCGGTGAAGAGGACGATGCGCGATTCGTAGGGGGCAAGATTCATGCGTAACGTAGCGCCGCTGCCCGCGTTGCGGATTTCGCCGTTTAGCGGATTCCAGGTTTCAGCATTGTTTCTCGCTGTGCGGAAGCGTGCTTCGAAGGCGCGCGGAAGGTTGCCGGTGTTGGCGATTAAGTAAAGATCGGCGTCTTTGAGCTTGCGATGGATGAAGCCGACTTCGGACGTGGTGGGCGAGAGCGCCAGATCGGGCTTGAGCCTTGCGCCAATGGCCGCGCCTAACTCGGCGGGGCTGGCGATGAGCTTCGCGTTCTTGGCGTCGGCGGCGAAGAGCTCTTTTGAAAGTTGCTCGACGGCGACCGAGTCGCGCGGAGCTTCTTTGAATCCCGGCGCGCGCGTGGGCAGGCTCTTGATCGCGACCACCATGCCGCCGTTGCGAGCGAATTCGGCGATGCGTTTGTAGGTGGCAAGCGGCAGCCGCTCCAGGCCGGGAATTACAAGAATTGGATAATGAATGTCCACTTTGTCGATGGTTGCCGCATCGATGAAGTCGAAGTTGTAGCCGGCGTCGAGAATCGCTGGAACGAGATCGGGGCCGAGCAGAGTGCGCATCTGGTCGCTGACCGAGACGTGGCCGGGACGGAAGCCGGCTTGCGCGTCTTCTTCGGGCAGCAGCACGGCAATGTCGTTGGCAGGCTGGCCCTGGCGTAGCAGATAACTTACGCGCGCGAGGTAGGCGGTTACGTCGGGCATCACGATCCACCAGGGATTGCGATCGCTGAAGACGGCGGCGGCGTAAAACGACCAGCCGGGATCGCCGGCCGAGGGCGGCGAGTAGGGCCAGCCGTGGCCGACGAGTTGGTTGATTCCCTGCAGGAAAAAAGCGTCGGCTTCGGTCTTCATGTCGAGCGGGGTGGCGCGGAAGGGCGGCGAATTGAGCCAGGTCCAGGTTTCAGACGAGGTAACCGACCGGCCGTAAAGATGGTTGGCCGAACTCGCCCAACGGGTATAGGAAAATGGCCCGCGCCACTGCGAGCCTTCGCCTTCGGGCAGATCGACCAGCGCGTTGCTTGCCAGCGTAACGGCCGGAGTGCCGTAGCTCTGCGAGCGGAAGCGCGTGTGGTGGGCGCGCGCCCACTGGTTAAGCGGCGTCAGGTAATCTTCGTCGATCAGCTCGGCCAGTGTGCGGCCCCAGTCGTAGCGCAAGTCGGCGGCCTGGGGGCCGGCGCCGGCGGCAAGCTCGGGCAGATAGGGCGTGAGATCGTAACCGCGACGGACGCGAAATTCGTCGAGAAACTTCGGCGTCCAGTCGGCGCCGTAGACCTCGAGACTATCGCTGAAGACCGAGTCGGGAGGGTTTGCACCGAAGGCTGCCAACAGCGGATCGGCGACGGTCTTCAAGTGGTTCTGCACCGCATCGAGACTGAAATGGTCGAGTACGAAACCCTCGGCGCCGACGGCCGAGCGTTTGACCTTTTGTCCGGTGCGGCTGGAGATGAACAAGAGCGCGACCTGCGGGCCGGAGAGATTCGCGGGCAAAGTTAGCTGCCCGCCGATGGGCGTGGCCAGCGGCTTTGCGTGCTCGACGTCGTAGCGGTCAGGCATTCCCTGGGTTACGAATGCGGCCAGCAGATTTTCTCCGTTGCGCATCGGGGGCAGAGACAGGAAAGCGGCGTGAGGCGGAAGGGCGAGGGCGGCGATGCGCAGCCGGCTCGAGGCGTCGTTGACGGAAACGTACGCTCCGCCGTAGGGCCATCCGCTGTTCAAGGTCAGACTCAGGCGCAGATTTTCGTCGTGCGCCGTTTGCGCGGCAAAGCCTAGCCTAGCCAGAAAATCCTTTGAAAGATAAGGCAAATTGCGAAAGCCCGTGGTTTTGTCGTCGAGCGCGAGTGCGTAAACGGGCTGAATCTCCGCGCCGCCGATGCCGCCGGCCTTCATCGCGCGCAGCTCGCGGGCCAGCTCGGTTTTTTCGACCGCCGGGCCGAACCACCACCAGCGCATCATGGGCCGGGCCTCCGAGGGCGGAGCGGCGAAGCCGGAGCGCAGCGCGGCAAGCGAGTCCGTTTGCGCCGCTGCCGGAGCGACGGTTAGCCCAACAATAAGCGCGGCAAAGAGTGCGCGGACCCAATGACCGCGGAATTGCATCATGAAATCCTCCAAGGGCGCCGGTGCCGGAAGCTGAATTCAAAAACCGGCTACGGACAAAAACCCTCTGGCCGACTATCGTAATGCTCTTGGATACAGGTTGTGAAATTAAATGCAGAGAGAAATTCATGATCGGATCATGGTCAGGGCATGTCATTTAGAAGCGGCAGGGCATTTTAAAAGGTAGGGCTAGTTTCCATTTATAGCGGAGAATATCCGTGGCGTAAACAATCAAATACAAAATAATTAATCTATTGACAATCGCTGCCTGGAGTGCATTAAATGCTTGCCGGTGGTTAGACCACATCGAATTCGTGCCTGAAAAGCGTGGAACTAACAGACCGGAGTTGCGGCAGAAATAACAAAGTCCAACGAGGCTGCACATAACCCGCGGCCAATTTTTGAGCTAAAGGAGGCTAACCAGCGTTTTCTATGAAAACACAATCTTGCTGTAACGATTTGATGGGAATGCGCAATGGAGCGAGGCGATGCGCCGTGTTGACGGTGTTGTTTGCGCTGGCATTGTGTCTGTTGTGGACGGCGCGTCTGGCGGCGGCACAGAGCGCGGGCGCGGGAACGATTCAGGGTACGATCGCGGATACAACGGGCGCGGTTTTAGCCGACGCCACAGTAAGCGCGACCAATACCGCGACAGGCATTGTGACCAGGCGCACGACAGCCGCGTCGGGCTTTTACGTGATTTCGCCGCTGATTCCCGGCACGTACACGGTGACGGTTCGCGCGGTGGGATTTACCGGGTACACGGTTCCGGCGATCACGTCGCCGGGCAAGGTGAGCCAGACGTTGAATGTCGGCAACTATGTGAATGGCTCTGGAGCCTATGTCTCCGCGGGCGCCGCTCCTGGTTTTGCCGATTTCACCATCTCGGGTCGCGCGCCGGAGTTCCAATTCTGGAACTTCGGTATCGATCGCTCGCTTTCCAACAATGTCTCCATTTCGGTGAACTATGCCGGTTCAGAGAGCCACTTTATCGCCGGCGCTAGCAATATCCGCGGACTCTATGCCGGCCAAGTCGATCCGAAGTATTATGCGCTGGGAGGGTTGCTGACCTCCGCTGCCACGGCCACGAATGTAGCTTCGGCGCAGGCGATCATCTCTTCGGTCGCGGCTCCATACAGCTAGCGCTACGAGCGTTCCGCAGAACCTGGCGGTGTACGGCGTCTACCGCATGCCCTTCGACACGGGTAGTTTCGGCGGATCGGCGAATTCGATTCTGCGCAATGTGATCAAGGGCTGGGATCTTTCGGGAAAGTTTACCTATGGCTCGGGAACTCCGCTGCTGATTACCTCGGCGGCCTGCACCAGCAGCTATCAGCCGCTGTCTGGAACCTGCATGCCCGACTTGGACCCGAACTATGCCGGCAAGACGATCCGGAAGAATGGGAGTTGGGGCAAGGGAACCACGGCGGGGACGCTCGGCGCCGTTTCCTATCTTAAGGGCTACATCAGCAGTTCGAACCAGAACGCCGGCTCGGACAATACGACAACCTGCGCCAGCAGTACGGGGCCGTACTGCAATGTGCAGAAATACTTTTTGGCGATGCGCCCAGGGTGATGGCCTTCGACGGCCTGCGGAATCCCAGCGTTTATGAACTCGACGGCAGCGTGCGCCGGACATTCGACCTGAAGGGGCGGTTGAAGTTTGTTTTCGCGGCCGATTGCCAGAACATTCCTAACAAGGTGACCTTCAGCAGCATCGGCGTCGCCGTGAACAGCAGCAGCTTTGGCGCGCCGACCGCCGCAACCAGCAATACGGGAAGCCGCGACTTCCAGTTCTCAGGGCGCATCAACTTTTAAACCACCGGCAACCTTGTCGTACATTTACAAGCCAGATGGCGCGGATTCAATCGTCGTCTGGCTCGTTTCTTTTATGTGGAGACGGTGGGCGGTGCGGATACTTCTGCTTACGGGCGTTCGTGCCCTTACGTAGAGTTATTTGCCTGTGTTATCTGTAGTTAAGTACAATAGTTGAATCAAGGCTAAAAGTATCGTAAATTAAAGAAGAACCAAATCACCAACATTGAGGCGGAAGAAGGATTGGCTGCGCGAATGGGCCGCCGGCTTCGAGTGGGGAAATATGGGACTGATTCGGTCGTATATTGGCGCCTGGTTGGAATGGCGGCTTGGGCGGTTGCACCGGCCGCAGGTTATAGAGCTTTCCCGGAGGTTTTTTGTTTTGAAGATAAAGATTTTTGTTTTGGTCCTGGGTTGTTTGGCGCTTTCACTGGAATGTTGGGCGCAGGCCGTTTCTGGTTTTCGCGTTGGCGGCGTGGTGCACGATGCGACGGGGGAGGCGATTCCCGCGGCGGGCGTGATGGTGCGGCAGGCTGATAGCGATGCGGCGTTCACGACCGAAAGCGATGCGCAGGGAGGCTTCCAGATCGCGGTTCCTGCGGCGGGCAACTACGCGGTCGAGGTGCGGGCAGCCGGGTTCACGGTCTATCGCGGGTCGGCGACAGTGAGCGCTGAGGTTCCGGCGGCGCGGGTGGATGTGGCGCTCGCGGTGAATGCGGAGGCCGAGACGGTGGAGGTGACGGCCGATGCGCTTACGGCCGAGACGACGAGCACGCAGTTGGGCGAGACGCTGCAATCGAACAAGCTGGAAAGCGTGCCGCTGAACGGGAGGAATTTTNNGCGGTGATTATGACCGGCGTGGCTTCGACGCCGCCTTCGGGCGACGCCAATCCGGGCAATCTTTCGATCAGCGGGCAACGCGAGAATTCGAACGGCTTTCGCGTGAATGGCGCGGATGTGGAAGAAGACGTGAACATGGGTACATCGATTGTGCCTAACCTCGATGCCATCGCGAGCTTTCAGATTTTAACTTCGAATTTCGACGCTGAATTTGGCAACTCGAGCGGCGGTCAGGTGCTGGTGACGACCAAAAGCGGCGCGGCGCAGTTGCACGGCTCGGCCTTTGAATTTTTGCGCAACACGGCGCTCGATGCGCGCAATTATTTCTCTTCTGATCGCGCCGCCTACCGGCAGAATCAGTTTGGCGGTACTGTGGGCGGCGAGCCCTTTCATCGCGGCATCTATCTGTTTGCGGATTATCAGGGAACGCGGCTGACCGAGGGAATCGACACGGGCAACATCGCGGTGCCGTCGGAGAGCGAGCGGAGCGGCTACTTCGATGCCTCGTTACTCACCGGCAGCGTGAGTGGCAGCGCGCTGGCGGCGCGGTTGTCAACGGCGCTGGGCGAGACGGTGACCGAGGGTGAGGCGTACTCGAAGGTCTTTTCCGGCGGACAGATTCCGCAATCGGCATGGTCGGCGCCGGCAAAGTATTTGCTGGCTTCGATTCCCACCCCGAATGCGGGCACGGCGGTTTACGAGACAGCCAGCGCGGCCGAAACGCTGACTGACGACAAGGGCGGGCTGCGCGCCGACTGGAGCTATGGCCGGCAGACGATAGCGGCCTATTACTTTATCGATCATTATTCACTTGACAACCCTTATCCGACGGGAACCGGCGGCGCCAGCGTTCCGGGCTTCGACGCCGCCAGCAACGGCCGGGCGCAACTGGTGAGTTTGCAGCATACAGCTACCTTTGGCGGCGCGGCGCTGAACGAAGTGCATCTGAGCTACATGCGCAACGCCAACGTCGTGGGCCAGCCGCGCGGCGGAGTGGGGCCGACGCTTGCCGAGCAGGGATTCACCAACATTGTGGCGCTGAAACCCGCGACCGAAGGCATTGAAAATGTAGCCTTCAACGACTTTACGATCGGCGTGGACACGACGGCGCTGGTGCAGACAGAAAACATCTACGAGGCGATGGAATCGTACTCGTGGATCGTCGGCAAGCACGGACTGAAGTTCGGCGGCGAGGCGCACATGAGCCAGATTAATACGCATCCCGACGTGGACTTCAACGGCAGCTTCAGCTTTACCGGCTCCGAGACCGGCTCGGATTTTGCTGATTTTCTGCTGGGCGTGGCATCAAGTTATACGCAGGGCGAGGCGGAGAGCTTTTACAATCGCAACCTGTATTTTTCTCTTTTCGCGCAGGATAGTTGGAAAGCGACCAGCCGGTTGACGGTCAACTACGGCGCGCGTTGGGATCGCATACGGCCCTGGCTGGAAAAGTACAACCAACTGCAAACGCTGGTGAAGGGCGAGCAGTCGCAGGTCTTCACCGGCGCGCCCGAGGGACTGGTCTTTCCTGGCGACGCGGGCGTGCCGCGTTCGCTGGCGCCGCCGCGGAATAATTTTTCGCCGCGGCTGGGGATTGTGTACTCGCCGGCATCGTCGAGCGGATTTATGCAGCGGCTTACCGGGTCGACCGGCGCGACCAGCATTCGGCTGGGATACGGAATGTACTTCACCGCTTACGAGGGATTGTCGGCGGGAATCATGAGCGCCAATCCGCCCTATGGCTACACCTACACGAGCGCCGCGCCGCCGCTCTTCGCTTCGCCATTTACGGTTGCGGCAACAGATGCCGACGCCGGCCAGCGCTTTCCCTTGCAGCATGTCGCTTACGGCGCCAGCCGCGCTCATCCGAATTCGACTGTGGATTGGAGCCAGTTCGAGCCACTGGTCGGCATTCCCGCCGTCAGTCCCGGCGATGTAACGCCCTATGCCGAGCATTGGATGGCGAGCGTGGAACGGCAGTTCGGCGGCGCGGCGGGAGCTTCGACGCTGCTGACGCTAAGCTACGTTGGTTCGGCGGCGCATCATCTATTAGTGCTTGAGGAGGCGAATTCGGCCGATCCGGCGTTATGTCTGAGCCTGGGCCCGGCCTGCGGAGCGCTCAACGAGCAGGCGGCCCGCACCGCATTTGGGCCGGAGTTCGGCAGCGTGGAGTTACAGCGAACGATCGCCAACTCGAGCTACCAGGCGCTTGAGGCCGCGCTCAACTATCGCGCGCACGGACTCGATCTGCTGGCCAGCTACACCTATGCGAAATCGATCGATCAATCGGCCGGGCTGCCCGAGCCGGTCAATCCCATCGATCCTACGCTGAGCCGGGGGCTTTCGGCATATGACATGCGGCACAATTTTGTGGCTTCTTTTCGCTATGAGATTCCGAGGCCGAGGAGTTCGGCGCATTGGCTTGGCGCAATGGCGAACGGATGGGCGGTTTCTGGCATTGCGCGCTTTACTACCGGGCTGCCGGTGACGCTTTACAACAATAACGACACTTCGCTGCTGGGCACGATTCCCAACGGCATCAACAACAACGGCGTGGACACGCCCGACTGGAGCGGCAAATCGCTCCATCTCAACCTGAATCCGCGCGGCGGCGCGCCGGTCTTCGACTCGACCGAACTCACCCTGCCCGCGCTGGGAACCNNACGGCATCAACAACAACGGCGTCGATACGCCGCAGTGGAGCGGAAAAAACCTGAATATTCGCACCCATCCGCGGGGCAGCATGGCGGTTTTCGATTCGAACCAGTTCAGCCTGCCCACGCTGGGAACGATGGGCAACGCGCGGCGGCGTTTTTTCTCCGGGCCGGGCATGGAGAACCTGGACGCGACCCTCGCGCGCGAGCTGCATTTGGGCAACGATCGCGGCATCGAGTTTCGCTTCGAGGCCTTCAACCTCTTCAATCACGCTCAGTTCTTTGGGGCTTCGGCGGTCGAGGGCAACATTTCCAGCGGTACCTTCGGCCAGGCAACCAGCGCCATGTCGCCGCGATTGATGCAGATTGCGGTGCGGTACAAGTTTTAGGCGCGACGCGGCGGCGTGCGCTCGATCCGGCGGCGGAAGGCCGACGGTTCCTGTATACTGGATAAGGTCCAATGCGGTCAGGGATTTCCCTGTATCGGAGGGCTTAAGGGCGGACGAATTGTCTGTCCCAATCAAAAAAACAACGAGAAAAACAATGCCCAAGTTGAAAACTCATACGGGTGCGAAGAAGCGCTTCAGCAAGACCGGCACCGGCAANNAGCGGGGCCAGACGAAGACGCGGCACATCCTAACGTCGAAGTCGCCGAAGACCAAGCGCAAGCTCGGCAAGTCGGTGATTGTTTCCGACGCCGATCACGCGAAGGTTGCGCGTATGATCCCCTACGCCTGATCGTTGCGCTAGCGCAACCGGGTCAGCGATGGCCCCCGCCGGAAACGGTGAGAGATCGGGTTCGATAAGCGCGTGAAGAGGTTGACCCAGCCGATACCTTCGGCCTCCTGCCTCCAGCCGCTTAAAAAACAGCCGTCAGCTTTTAGCTCG
Organism: Acidobacteriaceae bacterium; assembly: GCA_003156495.1. Taxonomy (GTDB): domain Bacteria; phylum Acidobacteriota; class Terriglobia; order Terriglobales; family Acidobacteriaceae; genus Telmatobacter. The sequence continues at coordinate 2,992 of PMHC01000283.1, read as the reverse complement.
ACGCGCTTGAACCGGATTTCGCGAGTGCTCCGCAAGCTGCGGAGAGGGAATCGCGGAAGCCGAAAAAGGAGAAAACTATGCCTCGCGTAAAACGTGGCACCAAGCGGACCGACCGGCGCAAGAAGATTCTGAAGCGCGCCAGTGGCTATTTTCTAACGAAATCGAAGCTCTATCAGTCGGCTCAAGAGGCCGTCGAGCGCGGCCTGAAGTTTGCCTTTCGCGGCCGGCGCGAAAAGAAGCGCCAGTTCCGCTCGCTGTGGATCGTGCGTATTTCCGCCGCGGCCAAGCTGAACGGGACCAGCTACTCGCAGTTCATTAACGGCCTGAAGAAGGCTGGCATCGAGCTGGATCGCAAGATTCTGGCCGACATTGCCGTCAAGGACGCGGCGGGCTTCACCAAGCTCGTCGAGCAGGCCAAAGCGGCGCTGGCGGTGAAGGCTAAGGCCGCCAAGGTTAAAGTTGCGTAAGCAACTTCGTTGACTGGCGGATAATAACGGCCCGGAGTTCCTCAAGTGGACTTCGGGCCGTTCTGCGTCTGGACGTCTACAGGTTTCGCAAAGAAAATAGCCGCATAAATTGCTCTTTGAGCACAAATCGCCCGCAAGATGCGGGATGGGACGTTGCTTTGTGCTGTCATGCGAGATGGCGCGCACATTGATTCGGATATAACGGAAATAGGCAAAGTTCAAATTATCGATCAGCCAATCGCAGAGGAAATATGTCTTCATTCATCGTTCCGCACATCATGCACCACGGGCCAGGTAGTCTGGCGCAACTGAAGTCAATCAAGGGCAAAAAAGCCGTTATCGTCACGGGCGCGGGCTCGATGCGCCGGCTGGGCTACATCGACAAAACTCAGGCGCTGTTGAAAGAGGCCGGTATTGCATCGGCGGTCTTCGACGGCGTGGAGGCCGATCCTTCGGTCGAGACCGTGCGGCGCGGTTTCGAGTTCTTCAAGCAGGAAAAGCCGGACATCATCATCGGCCTGGGCGGTTGCTCGGCGATTGATGCGGCCAAGGCGATGTGGATCTTTTACGAATATCCGGAATCGACCTTCGAGGAAATTTGCGTTCCTTTTGCGGTGAAGCCGCTGCGCAATAAAGCAAAGTTCATTGCGATTCCCTCGACCAGCGGCACCGGTACAGAGGTGACTTGTTGCGCGGTGATCACCGATCGCGAAGCGGGCACCAAGTATCCGATCGTGACTTATGAAATTTGTCCCGATATCGCCATTGTCGACGGCGAACTGGCCGCTGGCATGCCGGCCTCGGTTACGGCCAACACCGGCATGGATGCGCTTTCGCACGATGCCGAGGCTTTTGTGGCGACGCTGGCCACCCCGTATACCGATGCGCTGGCCAAAGAGTCTGTGTTGATGGTCTTCGAGAATCTCCCCAAGGCCATGGCCGACGGCAAAAACATCGATGTGCGCCAGAAGATGCACGACGCCTCGTGCATGGCGGGCATGTCGTTCTCGAATGCACTGCTGGGTATCATTCACTCGATGTCGCATCAGGTAGGCGGAACTTTTGGCGTGCCTCACGGTCGTTCGAACGCTATCCTGATGCCTAACGTGATCCGCTATAACAGCAAGGCGACGAAGAAGTACGAGATTCTGGCTGATCTTTTCGGCAAAAAGAGCGCCGAGGATTTTGCGCAGTTGTGCGACGGGTTGCGTCAGCAGGTCGGCATCGAGAAGACCTACAAGGAATATGGCATTGACGCCAAGCAGTGGGCTGAAAAAATCGATCAGATGACGGCGCACGCCATGGCCGATCCCTGCACCGGGGCCAATCCGCGCAAGCCGACGGCCGCCGAGATTAAAAAGATTTACCAGTGCTGCTACGACGGCACGATCGTGGATTTTTAAAAGCAGTATCCCCAACCATACTGATGGCGGCAGGAGCATTTTTCCTGCCGCATTTTTTTAGCCCGGTCGGCGCGGATTCGCGGGGGCGATCCGCAGCGTGGTTTATCCTAAAACTTACTCCGATGAACGTAGATATTCCGAATTTGACTGCATTTGACGAAGCGGCGCTTGACCGGGCCTTTGCGGCGCTTGAATCCGAGGCGCGCAAGGCGGCGTCGGCGCTCGATGGCAAAGAGGCCGTGGAGGCCTTCCGGCTGGAGTGGTTGGGGCGCAAGCAAGGGCGTCTCAACGAAGTCTCCGGCCGCTGGTTGAAGGCCGCGCCCGCAACGGCGAAAAAGGCGCTGGGCATGCGCTTCAACGCTCTCAAGGCGGCGGTCGAAGGGCTGCTCGAGTCGGCGCAGGGGGCAGGGCCTAGCGACGCCGCGCTCAAGGCCGAGGCCATCGACATTACGCTGCCCGGCACTCGAAGGTTGACTGGCGCCGAACATCCGATCACCAAAACGCTGCACGAGCTCGAGAATATTTTCGCCTCGATTGGATTTTCGGTTGGCGTCGGCCCCGAGGTTGAGAGCGACTACTACAACTTCGAGTGCATGAATTTTCCTCCCGGCCATCCGGCACGCGACACGCAAGACACGTTGGTGATCGCCGACCAGGAGCGCCGCTCGCAGCGTGATCGCCTGCTGCTGCGCACGCACACCTCTCCGGTGCAGATGCGAACGATGGAGTTGCAACCGCCGCCGGTGCGCATCGTGATTCCCGGCAAGGTGCATCGTAACGACGCGGCCGACGCCACGCATTCGCCGATCTTCCATCAGGTGGAAGGGCTCTGCGTGGACACCAACATCACCTTCTCCGACCTGAAGGGCACGCTCGACTACGCCATGAAGGCGCTCTTCGGCTCATCGGTCAAGACGCGTTTTTTCCCGTCGTTTTTCCCGTTCACCGAGCCCTCGGCCGATGTGCAGATCAGTTGCATCTTCTNNCGGGCTGGATCGAGCTGCTGGGTTGCGGCATGGTTGATCCGGCGGTCTTCGCCTTCGCTGCCGAAAAGCAGCCAGCCTACGACTCGAAAAAAATCTCGGGCTTCGCTTTCGGTTTGGGCGTCGAGCGCATCGCCAT
>PMHC01000184.1 GCA_003156495.1 Acidobacteriaceae bacterium | reverse complement strand
GCTCACTGATGTTCGCGTCAACGCGGCGATCTTGAGTTCTATGCACTATTGGTAAAAATGCTCTAAGCGCCAAGATCCGCGCGGCCGTCGATGCTATGCATACTCCTGCGTTCGGCCTCCGAACGAAAGCTCCATCGTCAAATTCAAATTTTTCCGCGTTATTGCCACACAATATGGCAAGGCGGCAAGAAACTATCTTGCCGTTGTACACTCATGCTTGCATTTGGCTTATTTGAGGATCTTCCCTAGGCCGTCCAGTTCGATCGAGGCATGGATTCCTCGGAGGGAGCAGAAGAGCCGGCTTCCGAATTTTGGTGGGCGGGGAAGGCCAAGGCATGCGGTGAAACTTCTCCGAGAGAGGTATCTTTGGCGACCTCTCGCCAGGCGTTGCGTACGTTTCTTACGCATTCAATAGCGTGTTCAAACTTGCTTTTGGAGGAGGCCTGCGAGGCTTGCAGAATCTGCGCGAANNAAAACTCGCTGAGCACCTGCGCTGGCCGCCCGCCCACATCCATGCGCAGCCGCGCTTGCAGATGGATGATAATATCCAGGGCGCGTTTGGCGGCGATTCTGCGGGCGCCGGCGTCGTCGCGCTCAACCGCCGCGATGGCTGCATAGAGAAAACGGATGATGCCGTCATAGAGAGCAACCACCAGGTCGATTGCCGAAGCACCTTCAAGCGCATGTCCCCGATAACTATCCATTCCGAACGAACTCCTTTTGACTTCTGCCCAGGCGCGGCGTTTTTTTGTTTTAGCCTGCCGCGGCCATGCTCGTTTCATCGGTTTCTGATCGCGTCTGCCGCGGCGCCAGGCGCAACGGAAAAATTAACTTGTACGGGTAATGGCCGCGTAGAGTGCGCTGATCTCGCTCAGTTCACTCGGAATCTCCTGGAGGATCTCGTTGGCGTTGTTCAATTCCTTGGTTTCACGCGATTCCTGAATCGAGATCAGGCTCTCTTCGGTGGAGATCCTCTTTTCGAGGGTGGATTCGACGCTGCTATTCGAACTGGCGGCGAGCGCCAGCAGACCGCTGGAGGAACTGGTGCCCTCGTTGGTCAGGGTGGTGGTGAAGTTCACGCCCCAACTGTTTGTGCCCTGGAAAAGTCCCTGCACGCTACCGAAGTCGTTGTTGAGAATGGAATCGAGCTTGGTCAGATCGAGAGATATTGTGCCGTTGGTATTAACGGATAAACCTAACGCATTCAAATTCGTGAGGTCGGACGACTCGGTGTAGTTAATCATGGTGCCCGAAGTGCCGCTGTAGGCCGTCAACGAAGAGGCGACCTCGGGGGTGTTGCTTGATCCGGAAGAGGTTGAAGTCAGGGCGAGCGTGGACTTGCTGTGTGAATTTGTGGTGACCGCCGCCGTTACGCCGATACTGGCAGCATTGATGGCGCTGGTCAAAGCGGCGAGCGTATTGGCTTCGGTGCCGGTGTAATACGTAGCGGTGTTGGAGGTCGAGGTGTTTTTGCCCGAGCCGATGACGAATGTATCCGTTATGCTGCCGACCTGGATGGCGATCGAGCCGGAGATGGTATCGGCCGACGGAACCGAATCCAGATACCCGTTCGGGCTCGGTTCGTTGATACCTTTAAGGATGTTCTGCTGAAGCAGGGTCAATGTCGGCGAGCCAAAGAGCGGCTCGGCGTTGCCGGAGGCGTCATCGCCGCGCTGGGTGTTGATGGCGCTGAGCAAGGTATTGTAGTTGGAGACGAAAGACTCGAGCGCGCTTTCGACGCCGGTATTGTAGTTGGCGATCGTAACCTGAACGGCGGTTGCCGAGGTGGCCAGCAAATCGAAGGTTACGCCGGGAATCAGGTCGGAGACCGTATTGGAGGCGCAGCTTAAAGCGACACCGTCCACCTTCAGGCTGGCGTTGGCACCGCTTTGCGAGGAGGTGTAGGCCAAAGGGGTGGTGGTGCTGCTGGTGTTGAGGCTGGAATCGACAGTCAGGGTGCCGCTGCTACCCGAGGTACCGGAGGTCAGCTCAAGGCTGTAGGTGCCGTCGCTGTTGTCAACGGTGGTGGCCGAAAAGCCCAGCGTGGAGGAGTTGCTGTTGATGTAACTTTCCAGGTTGGCCAGCGTCGTTCCGCCCTCGGCCGATTCCACGCTCGACATATCGATGGATTGCGCGGTGCCGCTGCCGACTATGACGGAGAGCGAGCCGCAAAGCTTGGTGCTGGTACTGGCGACGGAGGTAAAGGCGGCACTGGATGTGGCGCTGCTGCTGCCCGCGGTGACCGTGGCGCTTAAAGAGGAAGAAACCGCGGCGGACAGGGAATTGTTGGTGACCGTGATGTTGCCGTTGGCGCCCGAGGTGCCCGAAACCAGGGTCAAGCGCGTGCCGTTGGAGTCAGTAACGACGCCCGCGGTAACACCGGCGCCCGAGGCATTGATCGCTTTGGCGAGGCCCGACAGGGTTTCGTCGGAGGAGTTCAGGGTAATGGTTTTAGCCGTGCCGCTGCCGACCTGTAGCGTAATCGAGCCGGTCACCGTATGCGAAGAGGCCGAGGAGCCGGAGAGTTCGGTGAGATAGCCGCTGGAGGTGGAGGCGAGACTGTTGACCAGCACGGTATGCGTGCCTACCTCTGCCGAAGAGGTGGCGGAAGTCAGCTCCAGTACATCAGTGTTGGAACTGGAGCCGGTTTTTTCGGCCATGATGCCGTCGCTATCCGTCAAGGAACTCATGTTCGTGGACAGATTTGATAGCAGCGACCCTAGATTGGAGATGACAGTATCCTCCTGCTCAAGAGTGCTGATCTGCGTCTTCCAAGGGGTTTCCACCATCCGCAGGTTGGACACAATCGTAGAGACGGTTGAGGCGACGTTGAAACCGTCGCCGCTTGTTGGAGACCCGAAACTCAGTCCCACGACACTCATCGTTCCCTCCGCGATTGCCAGGATGCAGTCGATGCGCCAAGGCTTCTGTTGGGGGATTGGAAAACTCTCATCATGCAACCGACAGAATGGGGTAGAGCGCCAACGGGCGTCTAGCATTTTTACCCATTCTGTAGAGTGCGGAATGAGGTAGAAGGTTGCCGCTCACGGGTGTTCGCGTCAACTCTGCGCTCTTTAATTCCTATACACCAATGGTAAAAATGCTCTAGCCGGCCAACAAACAAGGAGGGCGTCCGCAGGGACGCCCTCCTCATGGTTAGCAGAATGGTTAGCAGACCGCCATGCGGCGGAAATGGATTTATTTTCCCGGCATACCGAGTCCGGTGGCGGCATTGGTGCCGTAGCCGCCGCCATTTTCGTTCCGGCCGCGGTATTCCGCCGCGACCTGTTCTGGAGCCTGGTTTACTGCAGCAGCTTGGTTACTTCCTGCTGTACGCTGTTGGCCTGGGCCAAGGCGGCGATGCCGGTCTGGCTCAGGATTTCGTACTTCGACATGTTCGAGCTGGCCGCGGCATAGTCTGTAGCCTGGACGGAGTTCTGTGCCGACTCGATGTTCTCTTGCTGCGTTGTCATCACGCTGCTGATGGAATTGAGTGTGTTGATCTGAGCGCCCACGTAACCATCCTGTGCGGCGACGTCGCTGATGGCGGCATTGAGGTCGGTCAGCGCTGTTTCCGCGTTGGACTGTGTGGTTAAATCGGTTCCGCTCAGGCTTTGGCCTGACGAAGCAGAGTAGCTGATGGTGGCTGTGCCGCTGTTGCTGTAAGACATGGTGCCGCTTTGATCGCCGACGCTAGAACTGGACAGCGTACTGATGTTCAGCGCATCGATCGAAGCGCCCTGGGCGGTGGAGTCGCCGGTGTAGATGTCAACCGCCGTTCCCGTGAAGACCTTGTTGCCGTTGTAGGTGGTGGTGGAACCGATGTTCGTGACTTCGTCGAGGATCGACTGATATTCCTCGTTGGCGGCGTTTTTCTGTGAAGTATCGAGCGTGCCGCCCGAGACCTCGGTGGCCAGGGTGACGGCGCGGTTAAGCAGGCTGGTGACCTGCGAGAGGGCGCCATCGGCGACCTGCAACAGGCCAATGCCTTCGGAAGCATTGGTTTCCGACTGCGACAGCGCCTGCTGGTTGGCTTGTAATCCGTTTACCAGTGACAGGCCAGCGGCGTCATCCGATCCTGAGTTGATCTTCGAACCGGAGGACAACTGTTGCAGCACATTACTCAAGCTGCGGCTGGTTTTACTGAGATTGTTCTCCGCATACACCGCGGAGAGGTTATTTAAGACACCCAGGGACATGGGTTTCTCCTTGTTGGATGCGGTGATTTGCGGCTCTCTCCGTATGCGCTTCCCTATGAATTGCTTTGGGAGGCTGCCCTCGGTTTGTAACCGTCGCATCTGGGCAGTTTTTCGGCGCGGCGCGTGGGGACTTTACGAAAGCGGCTTTTGTGTCCCGCCGGAGACACTTCTGCCGGATTTGTTCGCGTTTTTTAACCTTTGGCCGGCTTTGCCGATAACAGGGTCAAAGGAGAAGAGCCATGATCGAGTTGACTCGGCTCAATGGGCGTCCGATGACGCTCAACAGCGATCTAATCAAAACCGCCGAAGCTTCCCCGGATACGATGCTGACGTTAATCAACGGGGAAAAGATGATTGTGCGCGAGACGATCGCCGAGGTAGAGGAGCGTGTGATGGCTTATCGCGCGCGGCTGCTGGCGATTGTCGCGAAGCGGTTACACAATTTTGGCGATCTGGAACGGATTGCGGCCTTGGCGAGTCTGGATGTAGAAGCACAACCGAGCGCCACGCCACTATCGAAATAGACCGCAGCGCGCGGCGGAAAATCGCGCGGAGATTCACGCAGAGTGAGAGAGACGCGGCCGGCCATTCGGTTTAGTGATGGAGAGGCGCTGGGAGCAAGACATGGATAAATCGAGTATTGGTGGAGTCTTTGTCGCGCTGGTCGGCATTATTGCCGGGCTGCTGATCGAAGGCGGCAGCCTCACCCAAATTTTACAGCCCACTGCGGCGCTGATTGTTTTCGGCGGCACGCTGGGGGCGGTGATGCTTCAGTTTCCGCTTTCCACCGTGGTAGGAGCGTTTCGCAATTTAGGGCATGTCTTTACCGCGCCGCGCAAGCAAGATACACAACTGGTAAAACTGCTGGTTTCATTTGCCAATAAAGCACGGCGCAATGGCGTGGTTTCGCTCGACGCCGATCTGCAAACAATTCGCGACCCATTTTTGAAACAGGCGTTGATGCTGGCCGTCGACGGTACCGAGCCGGCCGATTTGCGCAAGATCATGCGCATTAGTCTGGATTCGATGACCGAGGATGAGGAGAAGTTGCCGGCGGTTTTTGAGTCGGCGGGCGGTTTTTCGCCGACGATTGGAATTCTGGGCGCGGTGTTGGGGCTGATTCAGGTGATGCACCATCTGGATGACATCGGCGAGGTGGGCCGCGGTATCGCCGTGGCTTTCGTGGCTACCATCTATGGCGTGGCCATCGCCAATCTCTTCTTTTTGCCCTTTGCCGGCAAGATGCGCATTCGCATCAATAACGATCATCGTCGCCGCGAGATGATGTTGGAAGGCGTGATCGCCATTCTGGAAGGCATGAACCCGCGCATGCTCGAGATTCAATTGGCCGGCTTTTTGAACGAGAAGGGCACAAAGCCCGAGGAGAGCGCCGCATGAGCATGAGAGGGCGTGTTCCGCGCAGCCGCGTTTCAAACGAACGCTGGATTGTTTCCTACTCCGACCTGGTTACGCTGCTCTTCGGCCTGTTTGTCGTCATGTTCGCCGTGGCCAAGCAAGACCAGCATAAGCAGTCGGACGTGTCGCAGTCGGTCGACGAGGCTTTCCGGGCGCTGGGCATCTTTTCGGCGGTGGGAGCGCATCCGTCGCAGGGCGCGACCGGCAGCAACGATAAGGCGGCGATGCCGGTAAACATTGTGCTGGGCGAAAGCATTATGGCTCCGGCCGCGGTCAAGCAGGATCTGGAGCGGATGCGCAAGGATCTAAGCCAGACCTTGTCCAATCAGGTGGCCACGCACACCGTGTCGATCAAGATGGGCCAGGACGGGCTGGTCATCAGTTTGCGCGAAGCGGGATTTTTCAACTCCGGATCGGCCACGATCAAGCCGGAGTCGATGCCAACGTTGCGCCAGATTGCCGCCAAGCTGGGCACCGAGCCCTACGACTTGCGCATTGAGGGGCACACCGACAACGTGCCCATTCATACGGTCGAGTTCTCGTCGAACTGGGAGCTTTCGGCGGCGCGCGCCACTGGCATTGCCCGCATCTTTCTCGATATGAAGGCCGTCGCTCCGGAACGCATTTCGGCGGCCGGCTATGCCGAGTTTCACCCGGTAGCGCCGAACGATACCGACGCAGGGCGGGCGCAGAACCGCCGCGTGGATCTGGTGGTGCTGCCGCGCAATAAGCTGAACTTCGCCGCCTCCGGGGGCGCGGCGCAGCAGGGCGGCTCCTGGCGCAAGATCACCGACGATGACTAGCGATAAGCCGTGCGCGCGGGGCGAGAAAGAATTTTGCGGATCGAGTTCCGCTTTACCTCCGGCTGAAGCTTCGTCGCAAGCTCCGCTTACTCGATGCCGAGCACTTTGACGATGACGCGCTTGCGGCGCTGGCCGTCGAATTCGGCGTAGAAAACGCGCTGCCAGGTTCCCAGATCGAGCCGGCCGTTAGTTACCGGAAGTGTCGTTTCATGATGCAGCAGCAGCGACTTCAAATGGGCGTCGCCGTTGTCTTCGCCGGTCTGGTGGTGCTTGTATTCGGGCCGCGCAGGGGCCAGCTTCTCTAACCATTCGCCGATGTCTTCGATCAGTCCGCTTTCGTTGTCGTTGACGTAGATGGCCGCCGTGATGTGCATGGGCGAAACGAAGCAAAGGCCGTCTTTGACCCCGCTGCGCTCGACGACCTGCTCGATTTTGTCGGTGATGTGCACCATCTCCCGCCGCTTGCGGGTTTCAAAAACCAGATATTCGGTGTGACTCTTCATTCCCATTGTTTCGCCAGCGCCGCGAAAAATGCGCTGCCTCCTCCCCTTATCCTAAAGTTAGCCGTGAACCAACGCCGATTGACCCATGCCGCAACGCGCCTACGCACCATGCACGAGGAGTTGTTTCGTGTCTACGGAGCGCAGCATTGGTGGCCGGCCGAAACGGCTTTCGAGATGATTGTGGGCGCCTATCTGACGCAGAACACAGCGTGGAAGGCCGTTGAACGCTCGCTAGAAAATTTGGCCGCCGCCGGAGCGCTGACCGTCGCCGGACTGCGCGCAACGCCGCTGGCCAAGCTGCGAAGGCTGATTCAGCCCTCGGGCTTTTATATGCGGAAAGCGCCGGCGTTGAAGGCCTTTGTGGCGATGCTCGAGGCCGAATTTTCCGGTTCGCTTGACCGGCTGGCGGCCGAGCCGACGGCTGCGCTGCGCCAGCGGCTGCTCGATCTGCCCGGCGTGGGACCGGAAACCGCCGACGCGATTCTGCTCTACGCGCTAGGCCATGCGGCTCCCATGGCCGACGAGTATCTGCGGCGCATCGCGGAGCGGCACGGGCTGGTAAAGGCGCCGAAAGGGTGGATAGCCTACGATGCGTTGGTTGAATTGACGCGGCAGGCCTTTGCCGGCGATCCGGCCGAGGAGCGTCGGTGGCTCTACAACGAGTTTCATGCGCTGACGGTGGCGGTGGGCAAGGCGCACTGCGGC
>PMHC01000189.1 GCA_003156495.1 Acidobacteriaceae bacterium | reverse complement strand
ATGGGTAAAAATGCTCTAGCTGTCCAGGGAAGGGAACCGCCCTGCGCCAGGCTGCGTATACCCTCTTATGCAGTGCGAGGCGACATTAAGCTGGAATACAGTGGGGCTGGCGGCGCCAGCTGCGCGGCCACGCTCGAAAGACCGTGAGCGCAAGCCTCTTCTGGCCCGGTATCTTTCCGCCAGCGAGGCGGTCGTTGCGCCGCGAACGCGCCCGGAGGCAATGACGCTGGAGACCGATGAGGCTCAAATCGTCCGCCGTTGCATCGACGGCGACCAGGGCGCATGGGGCGAGATGGTCCGCGCCCATTACAAGCGTGTCTACGGGCTTTGTTACCGCTTTACGGGTAACGCTACCGACGCCGAAGACCTCACCCANNCTCTGCTACCGCTTTACCGGCAGTCCGGCCGACGCCGAGGACCTCACCCAGGACGTCTTCCTCAAAATCTTCTCTAACCTGGCTAGATTCGACAGTACCCGCGGCAGCCTCCAGGTTTGGATCGCCACCATGACCCGCAACCTGCTGGTGGACCACTTTCGCCGCACGCGCAACCTGCGTGCCACCGGCTCGCTCGACGAGGGCTGGGAGCAGAGCAACGAGTTGCACCCGATTGATCGGCTCACCGCCTCGGGGCCCTCGCAACATGAGGCGGCAGCCAGCAAGGAACTGGCTACAATGGTGCAGGATGCACTAGCTAAAGTAAGCGTAGATTTGCGTGAAGCAGTGATTTTACGCGATTTACAGGATTTAGATTACAAAGAGATCGCGCAGGTGCTCGGAATCCCCGAAGGTACGGTCAAGTCCCGCATCAGCCGCGGCCGCGCGGAACTGGCCCGGCTTCTGGAACGTAACAAACAGGAGGTCATGTAGCCATGAACATGAAAGAGCGCACAAAGATTTCCGGCTCTCCCGCTTGCATCGAGTGGGAAGCGCTTTTGGCCGACGCGCTCGACGGGCTTCTCGGCCCCGAGGACGAGGCGAAGTTCGCCGCGCATCGGGCGCTGTGCCCGGCCTGCGCCGCCATGTACGACGAGGCGCGCAAAGGACGCGAATGGCTGAAGTTTCTCTCCCCCGAGCCGGAGGTTCCGGCCGGGCTCGTTGATAAGATTCTGGCCGCGACCGGCCCCGAGACGCGCAACCATTGGGAAGCCGCGCCTCTGCCCGCCGGAGTCGTACCGGCCTTCGTTCCTCCAGTCTGGCAGCAACCGGGCATTATGGCCCGGTTGCGCGCCGTGATGCAGCCGCGGCTGATGATGACGGCGGCCATGGCCTTCTTTTCGATCGCGTTCACGCTGAACGTGACTGGGTTGCGGTCGGCCGACATTCATCTGGCCGACATCCATCCGACCAGCCTGCGGCTTTCGGATCTGCGGCCGCGCACCGTTCGTGCCTACATGGAGCGCCAACTGGCCACGGCCTCGGTGCCCATCGTGCGCTACTACGACCATCTGCGGGTCGTCAACGAAGTTCAGGCGCGGGTGCGCGAACTGCGCAGCCAAACCGGCGGTGAATCGCAGCCCAACCAGGCACAGCCGACGACGCCGGGCGAAACCAGAAAGAATTCGGCACGGCGGCCTGGTGGCAAAGAGGGCAGATTCGCCCCTGGCCAGCTGATCGCCAGGCCGGTGATAGAGCCGCCGGCCACGCCCATCAACGACATTCAGGAATCTTCGCTTGAAATTCCCCGCGGAAGCTCTGCTGCCGTGCAAGCCGAGAAAAGGAGCACGTCATGGATTGCGTAAACCATAGCGGAGTCACTGCGACCGCCTATTGCCAGAGCTGCGGAAAGCCGCTCTGCTCCGGGTGCGTGCGCAAAGGGCCGGTTGGCCAAATCTTCTGCGATCCCTGCTGGATAGCCTGGCAGGGCGTGCCACCGCCGCCCTTTGTACCGCCGCCAGCTGGTGCGCCCAACCCGATGCTGGCCGGATTTTTGGGGCTGATCCCCGGTGTGGGCGCCATGTATAACGGCCAATTCGTCAAAGGTCTGGCGCACATCGTCATCTTCGCGGTACTGGTCAGTGCTGCCAACATTTACGATGTTTTTGGCTGGATGATTGCCGGTTGGATCCTCTATCAGGCCTTTGAGGCCTACCACACGGCCAGGGCGCGGCGCGACGGCGAACCGCTGCCTGACCCACTCGGTTTGAACGACGTTGGCAGTTGGTTCACCTCGGGCAAACCGCCGCAGCCCTCCCCTGAGTCGAATCCGGCGGCCGCGCCGCAAAATCCCGGTCAGGCGCAATACCAACCGCCCTATCAGACGCCTTATCCGCCGCCCTATCAGGCGCCGGACTACGCTCCCGGCCCTGGCGCTCCGCCGCCGCCGGTTCCTCCCGCTCCGCCGGCTCACTGGCAGCGTTCGGAGCCGATCGGCGCGATCATCCTGATCGCTCTGGGCTTGCTCTTTCTGATGGGAAGGATGAACTGGCTTACCAGCCGCGTTTTCGAGTTCGGCTGGCCGCTGCTGCTGATTGGCCTGGGCGTGTGGCTGATTGTGCGGCGCTTGAATGACTCCCACCGCGACTCGCAAGGAGGGCCTCAATGAACCACTACATCATGATTCGCCGCTTAATGGGTCCGGCTATTCTGCTGTTGCTTGGCACGGTTGCGCTGCTGCATCAGGCGCACCTGGTGGGCTGGGTCATCTTCTTTCCCCTGCTGCTGATTTTGATCGGCCTTCTCCAACTGGCCGAACGCGCGGCGCTGGCCGAGGCTGGCTATCCTAACATTCCACAGCCGGGTATGAATTCTCAGGCTGTTCCAAATTCTCCGGCAGCCGAGCCGAATGCAACGCAACCGGCGGGCACGGCGATTGTTCCCGCGCCTCCAACGGATCTCAACAACACGAATGGAGGCCAGGCATGAGCAGCGTTCCTCCCAATGGCGGCATGCCGCCGATTCCCCCTTACGACCCCAAGAACCAGTGGCGGGTCTATCGCGAACAGCAGAAGGCCACCCGGCGCGCGCAGCATGAGGCATTGAAGGCCCAGCGCCGCGCCTGGAAGGCGAACTATCAGGGCGTCTACGCTCCGCGCGTGCCTTCGATCGTCGGGCCGGTGCTTTTGATCGTGACCGGCGTCATCGGATTGCTGATGGTTCTGGGCCGCATCGACGCCGGCAACGTCTGGTCCTGGTACGGCCAGTGGTGGCCGCTGCTTTTGATCGCCGCCGGCTTGGCGATGCTGACCGAATGGATTCTGGATGCGCGCCGCAAAATGCCCATACGTCGCAGGGGCGGCGTTATTGGCATTTTAATTCTGGTGGTTGTTCTCGGCCTTTGCGCCGCGGGCTGGAATTACATGCAACCCTACATGAACAACTGGAACGGCAACAGCGATTTCTTCAGCTTCCTGGGCCATTCCGAACACGACCAGGATATGCAGCCGATCAGCCAGTCGATTTCCGTCGGCGCAGCGATCGAAATCGACAATCCGCACGGTGACGTAAACGTGACGGCGGGCGACGGCTACACTCTCGACATCCAGGCTCACGAGGTCGCCTACGACATCTCCGACAGCGGGGCGACAAAGATTTTCGAGGACGAAAAGCCCACGGTAGATTTCATTGCCGGCATTGTGCAGGTGAAGTCGAACAGCTCCGAGCACGGCAAGGTCAACCTGACGGTGACGGTTCCGCACGGTTCCTACGTGAAGGTGAATGCCGGCAAAGGCGACGTGACGGCGGCCAACCTGGGCTCAGGCATCGGCATTCAAGCGCATGGCGATGTGCGCCTGGATTCAATCGCCGGGCAAGTGACGCTGCACTTTTCCGGCGGTAAACACGATTTTTCCGCGCACCAGATTTTTGGCTCGATCAGCGCGATCGGCGATTGCAACGACGTGACGCTTTCCGAAGTCACGGAGGGCGTCTCTTTCAACGGGCAGATTTACGGCGAGGTGCACGCGGAAAACCTCACCGCGCCGCTCAAATTGCATACCTCGGTCACCGACGTGCAACTGGTCTACCTCCCCGGCGACATGACGATGGATTCGAACAATCTGCGCATCAGCGAGACGAAAGGTCCGGTGCACGTAATCACGCGCTCCAAAGACGTCGACCTGAGCCAGATTGACGGCGACATTTCGGTGGAAAACAGCAACGGAACGATTCAAATTGCGCCATCGGGCAGCCACACAATCGATGCCCGCAACGACAAAGGCGATGTGGAGATTACGCTGCCGGCCAACGCTTCGGCCACGGTCAACGGCCACACGCACAACGGCGAGGTGGTCACCGAATTCGGACTGCAGGTCAGCGGCGACGAGGACAAAATCGTCACCGGCCGGATCGGAGCGGGAACGGCGCGCATCGTGCTCAGCTCCAGCAACGGCGATCTGCACATCAAGAAGGGCGCGGCATATACAGCACCTCCGGAGGCGCCCAAGATTCATCCGGAAAGACCCCAGCATCGGCCGGAAGCGCCCCCAACGCAAAAGGGCGCGCACTTAAAAAGCCCGAAAACGCCGCCTCAGAAGCCGGTCGTTCAGTAGATCTGAAAAGCAATAGGCTCTCTTCATCCGGCGCGGAAAAGAAACTTTTTCCGCGCCGGTTTCGCATTTCGGGGCAACTCCTCGTGCAAGTTGCACCCTGGACGTTGTATGCTCCTGCGCAAGGAGAGTGGGGGCGATCATGGTGCACGGACCGATTAAAGTGATTACTGTCGAACGCGAGTTCGGCTCACGAGGCGGAGAGTTTGCGCACGATTTAGCCGAGCACTTGGGCTGGCGGCTGCTGGATTCCGAATTGGTAGACGGCGCGGCGCGCATGGCCGGCGTCGAACCCGATCTGGCGGCCAAGTTCGACGAGCGGCTGGACCCCTGGTACTACCGCTACGGCAAAATCTTCTGGCAAGACCCGCTCTACGCCGCCGTGCCCAATGGCGGAGAACAGATCTTCGACTCCGAACGCATGGTGATGCTGATCCGCCAAGAAATTACCGATGCAGCCAATGAAGGCAATTGCGTTTTGGTGGGTCGAGGTTCAGCCTGCGCGCTGGCCGGCAAGCCTGGCTGCTTCCACATCTTCGTCTACGCTACGGCCAGCACCAAGCGCGAGTGGTTCACGCATAACTATCCCAAGCACACGCAGCACATCGAGTAGCAGCTAGCCACCTTTGATCGTCGCCGCGCCGCCGTCATTCGCAGGTTCTATCAGCAAGATTGGAACGCGCGCTGCCTCTACCACATGCTGCTGAATTCCTGCATCGGCTCGGAGGCAATGATCGCGGCCACCTGCTGCGCCGCCGGCCTGTGCGTTCCGGCGCCGAGCGCGGAAGATTAGGACCGTGGCCAGATTATTTCGATCTTTAGCGTTGTGAGCGTTGTGGTTCCCAGTTCTCAAAATCGAGAGCTGGGGAACCCACGATGGCACAAATTTAAGCAGGCACGGAGCTAGACGGCGCGCCGCGCCACGCGTCCGCCGAGGCGCGTAAAAACCTCCCACGGGATGGTTCCCGTGAGGTCGGCGTGATCGAAGGCGGTGATCGTTTCCGCGCCTTGGCTGCCGATTAGAACCACTTCGTCGCCGACTGCGGCCTCGGCGATCTCCGTTATGTCAATCACTACCTGATCCATGCTCACGCGGCCGATCAGCGGCGCGCGACGGCCGCGCACCAGCAGGCCGAAATGGTTGCCCAGCTTGCGGTCGAGCCCGTCGGCGTAACCGACGGCGACTAGCGCCACGCGCATCGGCTCGCTGGCCACAAAGGTTCCGTTGTAGCCGACCGAAGCGCCGGCGGGAATCGAGCGCAGGCCGACGATGGCGCTCTTCCAGGCCAGCACCGGCTTGAGCGCGGCGCGCGCGGCCGTCAAGGTCGCCGGCTCCTGGCCTGCGCCGTAGGCAGGATCGAAGCGCGGCACGATTCCGTAAAGTGCCAGTCCGGGGCGCATCATCGCCTTCATGCCGTGGCGGGCGGCCGTTTCCGCCAAAACTTTTGCCTGGCCGGCCAGCAGCGCGGCCGAAGCGCCAACATTGAGCCACTCGGCAAAAAGCCCCGCAGCAGAAATTTTCCCTAGCGTTTCGTCCACCCGCTTCATCTGCTCTTCGGTCACACGTCCGTCGGCTTCGTCGGCGGCAAACAGGTGCGTCATTACGCCTTCCAAACGCAAAGGCGAGTCAGGCCCGAAGTGCGGAAAGACGCGGCCGAGATCGTCCAGGCCCACGCCCTGGCGGCTCATGCCCGTATCGATCTCCAGATGCACCGGCAGGGAACCGGCTGGCGTTTTCGCTTCGCGGGCGGCGGCTTCCAGCTCTTCCAACTGCCAGCTCTCCCAAATCGAAGGCGTCAATTGAAACTGAATCGCCGCCGCGGCCTGGCCGGGAAAAATTCCGCTGATGACCAGCACGCGCGCCTTGGGGCAGAGCGCACGGGCCGCGATTCCTTCTTCGACCGTGGTGACGCCCAGCCAGCGCGCCCCAGCCTGCTCGACAGCCGGCGCGCAGAGCGCCAGAGAATGGCCATAAGCATTGGCCTTGACCACGGCCAGCAACTCGGCTTCGTGAGCGGCCATCGCCGCCAAATAACGGTAGTTTTCTTTCAGGGCTTGAGTGTCAATCTCAGCCCAACAGGGACGCATTTGCATGGAGTTTTCCAAGATTTAAGTTTAGCGCGCAACCGCCGCACCGCATGAGCGCAGCAGCGCGAAAGCCACCACCGTTTCGCCGCGGCTGCCGGTCTGCGCGTTGAGCCGGGCCTCAACCTCTTGCGGCACAACCATCTCGCAGGCGGCAATCTCCTCGGCCGAGGAGCCAACAAAACACAATTCGCAGCAGCCTAGCCCTTCCCGGCCATCTTCGTTGACGGTGCGGACCGGCGGACCGAAGAGCCGGCAGGTCATCGGCCGCCAGGGGTAGAGGTCGCAGCTTCCTGTCTCCGGATCGAGAGCCGGACAGGCGGCCTCGTTGGCGAAATCCTCAAAGCGCTCGCGCTCCTCGTCGCTAGCGCCCAGCACGCCCGTCGCGCAATCGCCGGGAAACTCCGCGCCATGGGCGGCGATCCAGGCCTGCGCACGCTGCTCGACGGCCGCGGCCAGCCGCGGGTCGCCAGCACGCAACGCATCCATTCCGTCGGCCAGCCGCAGCGCATCCAGCTCGTCGATAGCAAAGGCTCCGTGGCAGCATTGCGCGCAGCCCCGCCGGCAGGCAAGCCGCTCTCCGGCCCGCCGCACGGCGCTCTCGAGCGCCGCATCCATTGTCCGTATAAATTGCAGATCGCCTTCTGGTCGTTGCATTACCGTCAGCATACCGGAGCGGCGCGCCATCTTTAGTTTGTGGCCGCCACGCGGCGGCAGGTATCATGAACCTTCATGGGAACACCTCCGCCAATCCAGCTCGGCACGCTCAGCATGCCCGACACGCTCATCCTGATGGCGCTAGCGCTGGTCGTCTTCGGCCCGCGCCGTCTGCCGCAGATCGGCCGCCAGCTCGGCAAGCTGATGTTCGAATTCCGCAAAGCCTCCAACGACTTTAAATTTCAGATGGAAGAGGAATTCCGCGTCGCCGAGGATTCCGACCGCCGCAAGAAGGAAGAGGCTGAGCGCACGCTGGCCGCCGGCGCAACGGCGCAGCCCGCGCTTGAGACGGCTACGACGACTGTGGAGCCGACCGCTAGCGAAATGGTCCCGAGCCCGTATCCCGGCGAAACCGTTTATCCGGAAATGAGCTCCGCGCCGACGCCGGTGGTAGAAGCCGTTGCGCCCATTGCCGAAGCTGCCGCGCCCGCCGTGGAAGCCGCGGAGCAAAAACCGGAGCAGACGGCGGCCGAAGAAAAAATTTCGCCGGCAGTTGCGCCGACCGCGAGCGGCGAAACCGTAGCCGCCACGCCGCACGCGCCAGCCGCCGAACAGTCAAGCGCACCGGCGCAAAGCGCCGAGGCCCAAATCCATTCCACCGAGCAGGAAGCCCACCATGGTTGATCCCGCCGACGCCATCGAAAAAGCGCGGAAGTCTTTTTCCGAGCGCGCCGAGCTGCCGGGCATGAGCCTGATGGAGCACCTCGACGAGTTGCGCCGACGCATCATTCATTCAGCGGCCTATCTCTGCGTCGGCTTCTTTATCGCTTTTTATTTTCGCGAACAGCTTTACGGCATTGTGCAGGCGCCGCTCACCAAGCTGAACCTGCCCATCAACAAGCTCAACTTCTTCCATCCCATGGATGCGATGAACCTCTACCTGCAGGTAGGCTTGATCGGCGGCGCCATTCTCGCCTCGCCCTTCATCCTTTACGAGGTGTGGCTCTTCATCGCGCCCGGCCTTTACCAAAAAGAAAAGCGCTTCGTCATTCCCTTCATGACGGCCACCGTCGGACTGTTTTTAACCGGCGCGGCCTTCGGCTACTTTTTCGTGCTGCCCGGCGCGCTCAAAATCCTGATTCTCGGCTTCGGTTCCAAGTTCAACCCCGTCATTTCTATCGAGGACTACTCAGGCTTTTTTTTGTCGATCATTCTCGGCCTGGGTATCAGCTTCGAGCTGCCCATCCTGATCTTCTTTCTGGCCCTGTTCGGTCTCGTCAGCCCGCGCTTTTTGTGGAAGAACATCCGCTACGCGATTCTGGCGGTTTTTATTGTCGCCGCCATCATCTGCCCCAGTCCCGACCCCGGCACCATGTGTCTTTACGCCGTGCCCATGCTGGGGCTTTATATCATCGGCATCGGTGTGGCCTGGTGGGTTCACCCATCGCGTAGAAAGAAAAAGAAAAAGAAAAAGGAGGCAGCGGGATGATTTTTTCCTGCTTTTGGAAGAGAGCAGCCCTAGTGCTCGCGCTCTTCGCGCCGCTCTCGCTTAAGGCCCAGGCTCACTTCGACGGCTACAAGGCCTACGAGTACGCGCGCCAGTTTGCCGCCATCGGCCCACGCTGGCCCACCGGCCCTGGCCACGTCAAAGCCGAAGCCTTCATCCGTGCCCACTTTCAACGCGAGCACGCCCAGGTGGAAGAAGACACCTTCACCGCCAGCACGCCCATTGGCGCGGTGGCCATGCGTAACTTCATCGTGCGCATTCCCGGCAAAAAGCCCGGCACGATCGTTTTGGGTACGCACTACGAAACCAACTACCCGCTGCGCAATATTAATTTTGTGGGCGCCAACGACGGCGCGGCGACTACCGGATTGCTGATGGCCATCGGCGATCAGCTCAACGCCCAGGTTGCGAAATCGCCCGGCAAAAAACTCGATGGCTACTCGGTCTGGCTGGTCTTTTTCGACGGCGAAGAGGCTATCCAATGCCTGCAATGCTGGTCTGACTCCGACTCGACCTATGGCAGCCGTCACCTGGCCGCCAAGTGGAGTCACGACGGAACCCTCCGCCACATCAAGGCCTTTATGCTGGCCGACATGATCGGCGACAAAGATCTCAACATTCAGCGCGATCTGAATTCCAACGGTCCGCTCATCTCGCTTGTTGCCCAGGCCGCCAAAAAATTCGGCTACCAGCGTTACTTTTTTCAGCGCGACGCCGCAATCGAAGACGACCATCTGGCCTTCGTGGCGCGCAATGTTCCATCGATCGACATCATCGACCTCGATTACGGGCCGGGCAACAGCTATCACCACACCGCGCAAGATACGATGGACAAGATCAGCGCCCTAAGTTTAATGATCAGCGGCGATGTCTTTATGGAGACGATCCGGCTGATTAACCAAAAATAAGCTCTCAGTTACTAGCCGTCAGCTAACAGCCGTTTCCGCCCGATCTACTTTGATGATCGTATCCACGCGGTAAAGCTGAAAGCTGACGGCTGAGAGCTGATTGCTGTACAGGAGCAAGTACGTGGCACAAGCAGAAATCGGCATCATCGGCGGCAGCGGGCTTTATTCCATGCCTGGATTCACCAACGTTCACGAGGAGCGCATCGAGACTCCCTTCGGCGCTCCTTCCGACGCTTTCGTGCTCGGCGAGCTTGAAGGGCGCAAAGTCGCCTTCCTGTCCCGCCACGGTCGCGGCCACCGCATCATGCCCTCGGAGCTAAATTTTCGCGCCAATATTTACGCTTTCAAAAAACTCGGCGTCGAGCGGATTCTTTCGATCTCGGCCGTCGGCTCGCTCAAGGAAGAGCGCAAGCCCACCGACTTCGTGATTCCCGATCAGTTCATCGATCGCACCTCGAAGCGCGTTTCCACATTTTTCGGCGAGGGTATCGTGGGCCACGTCGCCTTTGGCGATCCTGTCTGCGCCGATGTGGCCAAGGTCGCGGCCGAAGCCTGCGCCAAAGTCGGCGTCTCCGGTAAGTTCGGCGGAACTTACGTCTGTATGGAAGGCCCGCAATTTTCCACCAAGGCTGAGTCAAAGCTCTACCGCAGTTGGGGCGCGGACGTGATCGGCATGACCAATTTGCAAGAGGCTAAGCTCGCGCGCGAGGCCGAAATCTGCTACGCCACCATTGCCATGGTCACCGACTACGATTGCTGGCGTGAAGGCCACGAGGCCGTCACGGTGGAGCAGATCATCGCCGTTACGCACCAGAATGCCGACAACGCCGCCAAGGTGGTCAGGGCCGCAGTCGCCGCTCTGCCGCGCGAGCGGAAGTGCGCCTGCGCCTCGGCCGCGCAATACGCCATCATGACCAGCCCAGAGGCGATTCCCGCCGCTGCCAAAGAAAAGCTGAAACTGCTTTTCGGTAAGTATCTGGGCAAATAGCGGAGTCAGCGTTGTTAGCGGAGCTAGCGGAGTTAGAGCAAATTTCCCGTAGGTATAGAGCAACCGTGTCAGGGCACGAGTTTACTCGTGCCGCAAAAAGCAGCATAAATCAAGGGCTTTAGCCCCTGAGAGAATTTTCTCCCTCTATACCATCAGGCGATTTGCTCTGGCTGAGTTAGCGGATGCGGGTGCCCCCGGTCTCGATTTTGAGACCGGGGAACCGCAACGCCAAAACTAGAATTCGCCGCATAGTTGGCAGCGCCTGAACGCACATGCTAACTCCGCTAACTCTGCCAGCCCCGCTCGTGCGCTACCCTAAACACTGAGAAAGGAAGCCCCCCATGTCTATTACCGTTGTCGGAAGCGTTGCTTACGATTCGATTGAAACCCCCGCAGGCCGCCGCGAGCGCTGCCTGGGCGGCGCCGCCACTTACTTCTCGCTTGCCGCCAGCTTCTTTACCGATGTGCGCGTCATCGCCGTTGTTGGCGAGGACTTCGGCCCGAGACAGCAATCAGTCTTCGACAAGCGCAAAATCGACACGCGCGGCATCGAGCACACCGCCGGCAAAAGTTTCTTCTGGGAAGGCTCTTACCTCGAAGACATCAACGAGGCCAAAACGCATGCCACCGAGTTGAATGTCTTCGCCAAATTCGAGCCCAAAATTCCCGCCGCCTACGCCGATTCCGATTTTCTTTTTCTGGCTAACATTGATCCCGTCTTGCAGCGTCGCGTGCGCGAGGCCATGCCGCAAGTGAAACTCGTCGCCGGCGACACTATGAACTACTGGATCAACGACTATCGCCCGGCGCTGCTTGAAGTTCTCAAGGGCCTGGACGTGCTGCTGATCAACGACACGGAAACCCGCACTCTGGCTAGCGAAAAAAATCTCGTTCGCGCCGCCCGCGCCGTTATGGCGCTGGGCCCGCGCTCGCTGGTCGTCAAGCACGGCGAATACGGAGCGACGCTCTTCCAAAGCCAGACCGGCACAAAGGATCTGCGCATTTTTCGCGCGCCGGCGATGCCGCTTGAAGAGGTGATCGATCCGACGGGTGCGGGCGACAGCTTTGCCGGCGGCTTTGTCGGCTATCTGGCCTCGCAGCCCGAGCTGACCCCTGCCGCCTTCCGCCGCGCCGTTTTCTACGGCAGCACAATGGGTTCTTTTGCCTGCGAGCGCTTTGGCACCGAGCGGCTGCAGCAACTCACGCGCGAAGAAATCGACGCCCGCTTCAACCATTTCCGCGAGATCACGCACCTTGACTGATCGCCGCATCTCGAATGCCGAAGGTTGGGCCGTGCTGCTCTTCGCCATGGCGGCCTCTTTCGCCGCTGTTATCTGGAGCTGGCGTAACGGCGCGATGCTCAACTACGGCGACGCCGTTGCACACCTGCACATCGCCCGCCGCCTTTTCGACGCGCGTACGCCGCGGCTTTCGCAGCTTGGCTCGGTCTGGCTGCCGCTGCCGCATCTGCTGCTGGCGCCATTCGTGCGCAATTATTTTTGGTGGGCCACCGGGCTGGCCGGCGCCATTCCTTCTTCGCTGGCCTACATCGCCTCCTGCGCCGGACTCTATCGCCTCGCACGCCACTGGCTCGCCCCGGCCGCCGCCGCGCTGGCGCTGGTTTTCTTCGCGCTCAATCCCAATCTGCTCTATCTGCAAACCACGGCGATGAGCGAGCCGCTCTTCATCTGCGAAACCATCTGGATCGTGCTTTGGCTCGTCGAGTGGCGGCTTTGTTTGGATAACAATCCCGTACAGGCCGGCCGGCTGCAGAGTCTGATTGCAGCGGCTCTAGTCGCCGCCGTCTTCACTCGCTACGATGGCTGGATCATCGCCTTCATTGCCTGGAGCGCCGTTGGTTTGACGCTGCTGCATCGCCGCCAGTTGAACTCGCGCGCCTTCTGGCTGGCGAGCGTGGCCGTCGTCGCCGCGCCGATCGCCTGGTTCGTCTACAACTCCGTCTGCTTCGGCGACTGGCTCTATTTCTCTCGCGGCCCCTACTCGGCCAAGGTCATTGAGCTGCGCACCGCCGCGCCCAGCGTCGGACCACCGCATCCAGGCTGGCACAATCTCTGGGTTTCGTTGCTTTTCTATCTCAAATCCGCCGAACTGGACGCGGTTGCCGCGCCTGGCTGGAAGAGCGCTGTCGGCAATCTCGCTCTGGCTGCGGCCGCTTTGGGAACCGTCGCCGCCTGCCTGCGCGAAAAACTCGCCTCGCGCCGCGCTTTCATCTTCACGCTGCTGCTCTGGCTGCCCGCGCCTTTTTACGCCTGGTCGATCGCCTATGGCTCGGTACCGATCTTTTTTCCCGCCTGGTGGCCCTTTACCTGGTACAACACCCGCTACGGCATGGAATTTTTGCCCGCCTTCGCGCTCGGCCTCGGC
The DNA here is from genome assembly GCA_003156495.1 of Acidobacteriaceae bacterium. Lineage (GTDB taxonomy): Bacteria > Acidobacteriota > Terriglobia > Terriglobales > Acidobacteriaceae > Telmatobacter. Next base: position 10,081 of record PMHC01000189.1, on the reverse strand, counting down.
TTTGCCGCGCACGTGCTCGCCGCCGCTTTCGGCCGCCTCAAGCTGCCGCGCTTTGCGCCCGCCGCCACTTTCGCGCTGCTCTTCGCTCTGGCCGCGCTCAATCTTGTTCAACTGCTGCGCCAGACGCCCATCGTCTATACCGAGGGCGCCAAGAACGCCGAGTCCCGCCAGCCCTTCGACGAGGCCATTCCGCCTTTTTTGCAGGAGCTGCTCTCCACCTGCCCGCGCGCGACCATTCTGATGAACACTTCGGTCTATCCCGAACTGGTCGCCTACACCGGCATTCCCTTTCGCCAAACGATTAACGAAAGCGATCTGGCGATTTGGCGCGCCGCCCTGGCCGCTCCCGCGCGTAGCGCCGCCATCGTTATCGCCTTCGACGGCGACGAGATCGACCGCGCCGTCAAAGCGCATCCCGCCGACCTGACCCCTGCCGCCCGCTTTGCCGCGCCCGGCCAGTCCTCGGCCACTGTTTATCTCTCAAGTCAGTGGACCGAGCGCGCCTTGAATCCTCTGCGGTTCCAGCTTTGACGCACGCCTGCGCCGGTTACTCTGCCGTGTCGTTTTTCGTCACTGGCCTGACGGGCCGCGGCGGCACATTCTGCCCCGCCGGGTTCTGATTGGTGGTGACGATAACCGCTTCGGCCGGCCGGTCGCCCACGCAGCGGTAGGAGTGCGACGTGCTCGCATCGAAGTAGGCCGCGTCGCCCGCGCCCAGCACCGTTTCCTGGCCGCCATGCTGCACCGCCAGTTCGCCCGCCAGTATGTAGAGAAACTCGAAACCCACGTGCATGTGCGCCTTCGGCTCCACCTGCTCGGGCAGCGGAACAAACTCAGCATAGTACGGGTCCATCTGCCGGTCTGGCACCATGTAGCCCAGGCTCTCGAAGGAGTAGGTCGGTAAATCCACGCCGGTCTGCGGCATCCGCACACGCTCTTTCTTTCGATGTACGCGGAAGAGCGCCGCCGGCTCGCTCTCGAAAAAATGCGATAGATCCTTCGAGAAAACCATCGCGATCCGCGCCAGATTGCGCAGGGTCGGCACCACGCGGCCCGTCTCGAGCTGCGACAAAAAACTCGCCGAAAGCCCGGTGTGCTTGCCCAACTCCACCAGCCCCATCGACTTTTTCAGCCGCAGCCGCCTGATCCGCTCTCCCAGGTGCTTTTCGGCGATAAACCGCTCGGCGGTTTCGGCGTCCGCAAGGGTTTCGTGCATCTTTTCGTCTTTGGCCTTTACCTTGGCGCGCTCGCTCATGACCGCTCCTTTTTCATAGAATGCACTTTTTCCTGATTTATCGTCCAGATCAAAATGTTTTTCCGCGGAGCTAAAGATTCGCATTGGCGCTTCTACAATTCGCTGCCCCATTGCCGCGGCGTTATCCTGGTACTTCAGTTGATTCAGCCCAAAGGAAGCCTCATGCCAGAAGAACCAATACCCGCCACGCCAGAGCTCGCAAAACCCGCACCGCCAGTGGCTACCATCGCCGGCCTCGGCCAGCACGAGGGCCAATCCGTTACTCTTCGCGGATGGCTCTACAATCTGCGCGAGAGCGGCAAGCTGCTGTTTCCCATCTTTCGCGACGGCACTGGACTGATTCAGGGCGTGGCTCACGTTAAAAGCGTCTCGCCCGAGGTTTTTGCCGCGCTCAAGGGGCTCACGCAGGAGTCGTCGGTCATTGTTACCGGCAAGGTCCGCGCCGACAAGCGCGCTCCAGGCGGCTACGAACTCGACGTTGAAGATCTCGAGATCGTTCAGCGCGTGCCCGAATCCGAGCCCTACCCGATCACGCTCAAGGAGCANNGCGCCGAGATCATGCGCGCGGCTGCGGAATTTTTCGACACGAACGGCTTTATCCGCACCGATCCCCCGATTCTGACCCCGGCGGCCTGCGAAGGTACTTCGACTCTGTTTCCGGTCGACTACTTTGGCGACCCAGCCTACCTGACGCAGAGTGGGCAGCTCTACATCGAATCGACGGCTCTGGCGCTGGGCAAGGTCTACAGCTTCGGGCCGACCTTCCGCGCGGAAAAATCCAAAACCCGTCGCCACCTCACCGAGTTCTGGATGATCGAGCCCGAGGTTGCCTTTCTTGATCTCGACGGGCTGATGGAGTTGTCGGAAAACTTCATTTCGCACATTGTGCAGAGCGTTTTGAAGAACCGCTCAGACGAACTCGATACGATCGGTCGCGACAAATCGAAGCTCGAAAAAATCGTGCCGCCCTTTCCGCGGTTACGCTACGACAAGGCCGCCGAAATGCTCGCGCAGGCGTATAAAGACGGCCAACTTGAAGCGCCCTTCGAGTACGGCAACGACTTTGGCTCACCCGATGAAACCTGGCTCAGCTCGCAATTCGACCGGCCGGTGATGGTCAATCGCTATCCGGCCGACGTGAAGGCTTTCTACATGGAGCCCGACCCGAAGGACGAGCGCTTCGCTCTCTGCGTCGACGTGCTGGCGCCCGAAGGCTACGGCGAGGTGATCGGTGGCTCGCAGCGCGTCTCCAGCTACGAGTTGCTCAGCTCGCGCATTGACGAACACAAGCTGCCGCGCGCGGCCTTCGAATGGTACCTGGACCTGCGCCGCTACGGCTCGGTGCCGCACTCGGGCTTCGGTATGGGCATTGAGCGCGCCGTGGCCTGGATCTGCGGCTTGGACCACGTTCGCGAGACGATTCCTTTCCCGCGCATGCTGCACCACATGTACCCGTAAAGCGGAAAAACAGCTATCAGCTATCAGCCTTTAGTTTGAGGGCGCAAGCAGTTGCGGCCAGCAGAATCGCCGTTGCAACAACTTTTTGCGCCTAGTAGGAATCCTCCGCCCACCACCGCGAATCAAAGAAATGAATGCGGAAAATCTTCGCATAGTTTTTTTGAAGGAGCGGATCGACGTGAGTTTAAATGCTAGCCAAATCAATGCGATAAAGAAAGCGCCCACCGTTGAGGGCGTTCTGCCGGTCTTTCACGAGCGCTGGAGCGCGCGCTCCTTTGCCGACCGCGAAGTTGCCCCCGAAACCTTGAAAAAAGTTTTCGAGGCGGCGCGCTGGGCGGCCTCAGCCTACAACGAACAGCCATGGTGCTTCCTGGTGGGCCGACGGGGCAGCAGCGCCTACCAGAAGATCTTCGCCTCGCTGATCGAGTTCAACCAGAGCTGGGCGCGCACCGCTCCGGTGCTGATTCTGGGCGCGGCCAAAACCAGCTTTACCCACAACGGCACGGAGAATGGTTACGCAATTTACGATCTGGGCGCGGCCAGCTCTTATTTGACGTTGGAAGCCGCGGCGTTGGGTCTGACCACGCACCAAATGGCTGGTTACGACCAGGCCAAGGCTCGCCAGGCTTTCGACATTCCGGCCGAGTACGCGCTCGGCGCGGTGATTGCACTCGGCTACCAGGGCGAACCGGCGGCGCTCGGCAATGAGCAGCTTATCGCGCGGGAAATCGAGCCCCGCGACCGCAAACCACTTAGCGAAATTGCTCTCTCGGCCTGGGACGAGCCAGCGAAGCTTTAATCGGAACGGGGCGCGCCACAGCAGCGCCCGGCTTCCACCTCGCCCTTCGATCTGTCAGCGAAGGGCGATCGTACGGAGCGGGAATTGAAGGGCTTCGAAAAGGTTCGTCTGGCGCCGGGCGAAACCGGGCACGTCACACTCTCACTTGATGAGTGCGCCCTCAGCTATCGGAGCAAATCGTCTCACAAGTGGACGATCGATCCCGGAAAATTCGCGGCTTGCGTAGGCGCCTCCAGCGAAAGCAAGCAGTTTGAGCTGCGCAATTGTACAATAGATATGTAGTTTCAATAGGAATAAATCAAACAAACACAGGAAGACGCTTGTGACGAATAAGCGGTTTTTCGTGCCTAATTTTGAGGCAATTTCTGGAACGCGGAGCAAATGCGTACGCCGCCGTCTAGCAAATATTTTCAGCTGACGCAGACCAGGAAGTATACTCAATGGGAACGCCGATGCAATGCAAATATTGATAGCACGGAGAAGCTGTTTACAGCGGTAGCAATCGATATGGCAGTGAGCAAATTGGGAACGTTACCAATGAATCACTATTTTATCCATCTGAAGGTATAGGCGAAGCGAATGATTTTCAGCCTACATAAGTTACGACGAAATACAATCGCTAAATAATAAGTACATAGTTCTGTGTCCTGTTTTGCACTTGATCTATGGGCAATCCGAAAAATATTTCGGAGAAGGGAAAAATAAATGACGCGGACTCGATCAAAAGGATGGCGGAGGACTGCTCGAATCAAGAGTCTAATATCCGCAATATTGCTAGCTGGGAGTATTTTAACTGCCAAGGTTGTCGCGCAAGATGCAAGCAGCGCAAATAATCATTCACAAATCGATCTTACAAAGCAGCCAACGCTATATGTGGTAGGGTATGCGCATCTGGATACAGAGTGGCGATGGGAATATCCGCAGGTAATCGACGAATATCTTCTCCGGACGATGGAAGATAACTTCAAATTAATGGATAAGTATCCCAACTATGTTCTCAATTTTAGCGGGGCCAATCGCTACCGGCTAATGAAGGAATATTTTCCGGAAGATTTTGCCAAACTGAAAGAATACGTAAATAAAGGTCAATGGTACCCGGCAGGCTCTTCAATGGAAGAGGGCGATGTAAACGCGCCCAGTGCCGAGGCGATTATCCGCCAGAATTTGTACGGTAATCAGTGGTTCCGCAAGGAACTTGGCAAAGCCAGCGCTGAATATATGCTGCCCGATTGCTTCGGATTTCCCGCCTCCTTGCCTTCGATTTTGGCGCATTCTGGAATCAAGGGATTTTCAACCCAAAAGCTGTCGTGGGGGTCTTCGGCTCCGGTTGGGGGCGAAGAATCATTGGAAAAGACGCCGCGCGGCACGCCATTCAATGTAGGCGTATGGGTCGGACCGGATGGCAAAGGCGTATTGGCCGGAGTAAATCCTGGAAGCTACGGCGACGATATCGACAACGATTTAAGTGCTCTTCTGCCGGCGCGGAAACCTAATCCCGCACTAGAAGAGGTCAGGGAAAAGATTAAAGTTGCGGAACAAAAAGTACAAGATGACAGGCAGAACAATAAGGAATCATTAAAAGCTGATCGTCAGGCGTTGCGCGAGCTATACGACAAGCGAGAATTTCTGAGAGGGAAAGAGAAAGACGCTGAGCTTAGTGGATACAGAAACGATTGGGCGAAGCGCGTACTGCACAATGGAGAAGTTACCGGTATCTATACGGATTATCACTATTACGGAACGGGCGATATCGGCGGCTCGCCAAGTGAAAAATCCATTGAATGGCTGGAAAAAATAGTTACAAAAGGTACCATTCAAACCGGCGATGGAAAAGAAGTAAAGGTTGGCGATGGGCCGGTGCATGTTATTTCATCGAGAGCCGACCAGATGTTTCTGGATATTACGCCGGAGCAGGCAAAGCGCCTGCCGCGCTATACGGGCGAGTTAGAATTAACAAACCACTCGGCTGGATCGCTAACTTCACAGGCTTATATCAAGCGCTGGCTACGGCAGCAAGAGTTACTGGCTGACGCGGCGGAAAAGTCCTCCGTGGCCGCGCAATGGCTGGGCGGACGTACTTATCCTTTGCAGCGGTTGAATGACGCCTGGACACTGACGATGGGCGCGCACTTTCACGATTTGGCCGCTGGCACTGCTACGCCGCGCTCATATCAATTCGCCTGGAACGACGACGTGATCGCCATGAACCAGTTCGCCGATGTACTGACGGATTCGGTTTCGGCAGTGGCTTCTGGCATGAATACCCGGACGCAAGGGGTTCCGGTGGTCGTCTACAACCCGCTGAATATCGCGCGCGAGGATGTAGTCGAAGCGGTAGTAAGTTTCTCCGGCGAAGCTCCGAAACAGGCGCATGTGGTTGCGCCAGATGGAACTGAGCACCCGGCGCAAATCTCCAACGGCAAAGTAGTTTTTGTTGCCAATGTGCCGTCGGTCGGATATGCGGTTTATGATGTGCGTCCGGGCGCTGCTACGGCGTCCGCGTCGAATCAACTGCACGTTACGGAAAGCGAGCTCGAAAACAAAGAGTATCGCATCAAGTTAAACCAAGACGGCGACGTAGCTAGCATCTTCGATAAGCGGATAGGTCGCGAACTGCTTGCTTCGCCGGCGCGGCTTGCGCTTTCCTATGACAATCCAGGCGCATGGCCGGCATGGAATATGGACTGGGATCAGGAACAGGCGGCGCCGCGGGAGTATGTGAGCGGACCGGCCAAGATCCGCGTCGTGGAAAACGGACCGGTGCGCGTGGCTGTTGAAGTTGAGCGCGAGACCGCTGGTTCGCGGTTCAAGCAGATCATTCAACTTTCCGCGGGTGATGCCGGAAAGCGCGTGGAATTCGGCAATGTTATCGACTGGAATAGCCGGGAACGGAACCTTAAAGCTGTATTTCCGTTAACTGCTTCGAATGATCTGGCAACCTATAACTGGGATATCGGCACGATTGAGCGCACGTCGGCAACTCCAGAGAAATTTGAAGTGCCGTCACACCAATGGATCGATCTAACGGATGCGAGCAAAGAATTCGGCGCGACGATTTTGACCGACAGCAAAAACGGATNNGACTGCAAGAATGGATCGGACAAACCGAACGACAACACGCTACGTCTAACACTGATCCGTACGCCTGGCACTCGTGCCGGATATGTGGATGAAGCGACTCAAGATATCGGGCATCATGAATTTGTTTATGGTTTTGCCGGTCACGCCAACGGTTGGCGCGACGAGCAAACCGATTGGCAGGCGCAGCGGTTGGACGCTCCGCTTATTGCTTTCCAAACTACGCCGCACCTTGGCGCGCTTGGCCGCTCTTTCTCGCTGCTGCGGGTGAACAATCCACGGATACGCGTATTGGCGGTGAAGAAGGCCGAGCAAAGCGACGAAATTGTTGTGCGGCTCGTTGAATTGGACGGCAAAGCGCAGCCCAATGTGCGAATCGCGTTTGCCAAAGCGATTCGCGAAGCGCGGGAAATTAACGGACAAGAACAGCCCGTCGGTTCGGCTACCGTTGCCGATGGCGCGATCGTAACTTCGTTTGGCGCCTACCAACCCCGTACTTTCGCACTGCGTCTGTCGGATGCAACAGTGAAGGTTGCGCCGGTACGTTCAACGTCTGTTGCGCTCAACTATGACGTGGCGACGACGAGCAATGACAAACAGGCCAGCACCAGCGGCTTTGACGGCAAGGGCAACGCGCTACCGGCGGAGATGCTGCCTGAAAAAATCAACTTCAACGGCGTGGAGTTTAAGCTGACTCCCGCTGCTGGAAGACCGAACGCGATTGTGGCGCAAGGGCAAAGCATTCAATTACCCGCAGGAGCGTATAACCGCGTCTATATTCTGGCCGCGTCCGCGGACGGCGATCAGAAAGCAACCTTTGAAGCGAATAACCGTAAAATCGAGTTAAACATCGAGGATTGGGGCGGCTTTATTGGCCAATGGGATGATAGAGTGTGGACGGCAAAGGACGTGTCGCACGATCATGCCGATTACGGCGAAATGGTTGGTCTGAATCCTGGATTTATCAAGAGAGCGGACTTAGCCTGGTACTGCAGCCATCACCACGATAGCGCAGGGAAAAATGTTACCTACGCTTACTCTTATCTATTTGGATACGGTATCGACATACAACCTGGAACGAAAACTCTGAAATTGCCCAGCAACGATAAAGTGCGTATTTTGGCAATTTCGGTCGCAAACGAAAACCCTGAAGTCAAGGCCGTGCAGCCGTTATATGACGAACTGCCGATACAGAACAGACCGGCGGTTGAATTTTTTGTCGCGCATAACGCGTCGGCAAACTAACTCGATAACTCAATTACAAAGTTTCCAAATTCGATTGGGGACTTGAAAGATAAAAAACGATGCGACCGAATTCCAAATTGATCAAAGCTACGCTGACAGGCGCTCTTGGAGGCCTGCTATACGGATTCGACACGGTTGTTATTGCAGGAATTATTGACACAGTCGTTCGAATCTATAACCTGAGCCCGCAAGCGAAAGGCCTGACAGTGGCCGCTTCGCCCGTAGGCGCGATCATCGGCTGTTTTGCGGCCGGCATGATCGGGCAAAGGCTCGGTACGCGTAATACACTGCGCTGTGCGGCGGCGCTGTACCTCTTTGCCGCATTAGGCGCTGCGTTTTCCATGAGTTGGCCGATGTTGCTCACGGCTCGCTTTCTCGGCGGATTTGCCGTGGGTGCGGCTTCAGTGCTCGGTCCCGTTTACATTGCGGAACTGGCTCCGGCACAGTGGCGCGGACGGCTCGTGGGGGCTTTTCAGATCAATGTGGTAACTGGAATTTTGGTCGGATACACTTCGAACTACTTGGTTCGTTTAGCGAATCTGGGCATGGTAGAGTGGCACGTTATGGTTGGCATCGCCGCACTACCTGCCCTGATTTTTCTCATCCTTCTTTTCAGAATTCCGCAATCGCCGCGCTGGTCCGTTTCGCGCAAGGAAATTGACGAAGCGCTTCTTGTTCTGGCGCAGATGGGAACTCCGGACCCCAAAGCTGAGCTGGCCGATATTCAGTCGGCAATGAGTTCNNCACGAGCCGGTCTTCCGCTGGAAGTACCGCTACCCACTCTTTCTGGCTATCTCTATCGGCGCATTTAACCAACTAACCGGCATTAACGCTATTTTGAGTTATGTGCACACGATCTTTACCGCGGCCGGCTTCGGCCAGCTTTCCAGCGATCTGCAAGCCATCGCCATCGGCGCCACCAATCTTTTGTTCACCTTGGTGGGCATGTCGATGATCGATCGCTTCGGCCGGAAAACTCTCCTTATTGTGGGTGCGATTGGCAACGCGCTCTGCCTTTCCGGCGTGGCCTGGATCTTTACGTCGAATAGCCATCAGGCGGCATTACTTCCGTTGCTTGTCATCTATATTGCATTCTTCGCGCTTTCTCAAGGCCTGGTGGTCTTTGTATATATCGGCGAGGTCTTTCCTAATGCGGTGCGCTCCAAAGGCCAGGGCGTAGGCAATGCCAGCCTATCCGCAATCAATATGGCGATTCTCTACAGCTTCCCGATTCTCGCGCAGCAATTCAGCGCAGGGACGCCATTCATCTTTTTTGCTGCCGCTACCATCGTGCAGTTGATCGTGGTTTCTTTGTCCTTCCCCGAAACCAAGGGGCAGACGCTGGAGCAGTTGCAGCGCAAGTTGATACGGAGTTAGAGGGGTTCTCTTGAGGGCGTAGCTGCCCTCAAGAGAGCTGGCCTGTGCATTCATGCGCGGTTTTCCGCATATACAATATGGATATGTTTTCCCCGCTTCCTTCGCGCCGCCGCTCCAAGACGCCGCCGCCCGGTGAAACCGGGCAGGAAGGGCTCTACCTGCGTTCGCTTTCAGAGCGGCAGGTGGTTGTCAATATTAAGTTGCGCGACGGCGAAACGGTGCGCGGCTGGATCGAGTATTTCGACGATTCCATGCTGCGGCTGACGCGCGCAGGCCAACCCAACCTCTTCATCTATAAAAGCCAAATCCGCAGCATCAGCGAGGCCGGCCGCCGCCGCGCCCCGCGCTACGAGGCGCCTATGCAGGCCGAAGAAACCGAAGACCTGGATGAGGCAGCCTTGTGAGCAACGCCAAGGAGGCGTCGACTACGTCCGATTTCATTTTTGTTCCCCAGGCCGCCGAGATTGCCCGCGAGGCCGGCGCCAAGTTGCGCGAGTTTTTTGCTCAGGGCGTCAAGACCGAATATAAAGGCGACGTCGATCTGGTGACTGTTGCCGACCGCACATCGGAAAAACTGATTCGCACGCGATTGAGCGAGGTTTTCCCCGAGCACGGCGTCTACGGCGAAGAGGGCACGCGGGAACGGCTCGACGGCGAGTACCGCTGGTACGTCGATCCGCTGGACGGCACGACGAACTTTACGCACGGATTTCCGCACTTCTGCGTTTCGATGGGGCTGGAACACCGGCCGGCGGGCACCAAGCCCGATGAGGACGGCACGCTGGCAGCGGCCGTGATCTACGATCCGCTGCTCAATGAATTGTTCACGGCCGAGCGCGGCAAGGGAGCCTGGCTGAACGGCAAGCCGA